>JAUXDF010000440.1 GCA_030618505.1 Spongiibacteraceae bacterium
TATGATCACTGCATGTATTTGAATTAATCCGTGGCTGAATCGATCGATTGGCAAGACCACTCTTTTTAGCCAACAAGCAAACAGTATCAGTGCATATACCGGTGTTAATGCTCTAATAATATTCACAAACAGGGTCGTAATAAAAACCGCATAGGCTGCATAAATTGAATCTTCCCTTGCGGTGTAGGTCAGTATTTTTTCTGAAATCACATCTGATGCCATGCTCATTCGCTCATGCAAACCGGAAAGTTCACTGACATAACGGGTTACATCGGCAACAGGTTTTGCCTTTTCAAAAATATCTGGGGACGAAATCAGAACTACCCCCCCCAGAACGATACCCAAAAGTAAAGGCACGGCGGAAAACTTAACGGCTACTTTAAAGCGCTCGGCCCAGCTGCCATCGTAAAAAAACAACAAACTCAGCGGTGCAGCAAGGGCAATAGGCAGCATCTCCGGTCGAAACAAAAAGGCGATGACAACATAAGCCAACCATATCAGCTGAGATTTTAAAGTGGGGTGTTTGCTATAACGAATCAGCTCCAGCAACGCCAATAACATAAAAGCAAAAAAACCGGGATCCCTCATTATTCCGGCTCGATAGTCACCAATAATGGGTTGAAACAAAACCACTAGCAATGCAAAAAATTGCACGCGTCGACTACCTCCCATCACCCTTACAACTTGCACAAAGGCATAACTGATAATGGCGAAGCACACTGAAGTAACAATATAACCTGAGTAATGCAGAGGAATAGCAGTAAGCTGATGTAAAAGTGCGATCGCTACTGAATAAAATGGCCAAAAGTAGCTATCAAAGGCCTGAGAAAAACCGCCCTCAAGGAACTCTATCGCGGTTAAAAGATAAAGAATGCCATCCTTATTTACGGTGGGGCGAAAAGCGATAATCACCACGGACAGAAATATACTGGCAATAACAATCACATCGGTACGCAATCGATCTTCGCGAAACAAACGAGGACAGTTAAGAAGTCGGTCAAACAAGGAGCCAGGTGTAGATGTAGATGGATGCATATTTTTAACTATTCGTATTTATGTAAAAAATGGGAGTAATCTAGCCAACAAAATATTTTTAACAACAAAGTTTATAACAACACATTAGGCTATAAACTTTTCTTCTTCGACAACAAATCCGCCAGCTGATCCCAAACCAATTTCGGCCGTAGCGGCGTAAATATTGCCGGATCGACCGGCACCAAACCCTCAGAAGATAAGCCTTCCACGCTAAGGTAGCATTGATTTTCACCATAGGCACCAATCAAGTTTGGGCTAGTGGGCCCATAAAGTGAAACTGCCGGCACGGCCAATGCGGCGCTAAGGTGGCCCAAGCCGGTATCTACAGCAACCACCGACTGTGCGCCAGCAATAACACAAGCCAATTCACGCAAATTCAGTTTCGGTAGTACTTCCACTCCCTCCAGCTCCGCAATGCGCCCTGCTCGCTCCTGCTCAATCTCATTACCCCAGGGAAGCTTCACCTGAAAACCTTGTTTGATCGCCAACTGCGCCAACTCCTTCCAATAGGGTTCTGGCCAATGTTTATCATGGCGTGTAGTACCATGTAAAAAAACCAGGTAGGGTTTTGACTCTGCGCTTACAGCCGCAAATGCACCCTCAAACTGCGAACTTGCTATACCATAGTCACCCACAGATTTTGGTTTTTGATAATTAAGTGCTTCGGAAAAAAGAACCCGGATACGCTCAACGGCATGCATTTCCTTGCTGACTGCAATACGGTGCTGATAAAACAGCGAAGCAAGCGGTTCTTTAATGGAGCGGCGATCAAGGCCGTAACTTTTACCTTTTGCTAAACGAGTTAACCAGGCACTCTTTAGTAAACCCTGAGCATCGATAATGGCGTCATAAGAATAGCGTGCCATTTCAGCGCCAAATTTTTTCCACTCAGCGGACTTAAGCGTTTTCATCGGTGTTTTTCGCCAGCGCCGGATAGCTACCGGAATAACACGATCAACGGCTGGGTGCCAGGCAGGTATCTCGGCGAAGGCCTCTTCTACCACCCAGTCAAAAATAATATCGGGATATATTTGCCGCGCATCAGTTAAAGCCGGCAAAGTATGAATGACATCACCCATGGAGGAGGTTTTGATTATTAAAACCCGCATGAACTATTCCTCTCCAAGCAGTGTATGCAAGGCTGCCAGCACTTTTTCAGGTTTTAAATCCTGCATGCATTTTTGATGACCCAAAGGGCATTCACGCTGAAAACAGGGGCCACAATCCACCGCTATCGATACCATCGCAACCTGCTCACTTAAAGGCGGTGTGAACTTTGCCGAGGTCGAACCGTAGACGGCTACCAAGGGTCGATTTAAAGCAGCAGCAACGTGCATCAAACCTGAGTCATTACTCACCACTGCGGAGGCCAACGAGAGCAGATCTATTGCCTCGGCCAGTACCGTTTTTCCGGTCAGATCATGGCAATGCTCCAACAAATCCGCTGGCAGCTGCTGTTTTATTTTCCTGGCAACAGCCTGATCATTGGCTGAACCAAATAACCACAACTGCCAGCCAGAACGAACTTGCTCCGCTGCCAGCTCAGCATAATAGGCCTCCGGCCAGCGCTTTGAGCTACCAAACTCAGCACCGGGACAAAGTGCCAATACCGGCCGATCGGTTTTTAACGCAAACTTCTCTGTGCTCCGCGCACATTCATTAGCATCAATCAACAACTGCGGTCTTGGCAGCATCGAAGGCAAAGGCTCGCTTTCTTCATATGCCAGCGCTACAAAGCGTTCCACCATCAGCGGATAGCGCTGCTCATCAAGTTTGCGAAAATCATTAAGTAAACCATAACGGAACTCACCACGCCATCCGGTACGACATTGGATATTGGCAAAGAAG
>JAUXDF010000072.1 GCA_030618505.1 Spongiibacteraceae bacterium
GCCTCCGGATTTTTAAAATACTCCAAAAATAGTTGAATACCGCGAGTACCCCGCACCCAAAGATCACCGTTTTCACCGGGCGGACAATATTCACCCGTTTCCGGGTTCATAATGGCATATTCATAACCCGGTGTTGGCATACCGATATTCATCGCTGGGGAGTCCTGATAAAGATCCGAGCGTGTTGCATGAGCAGCGGTTTCCGTCATTCCCCAGCAGGCAAAGGTGCGCACCTTAAACCAATCTTGCACCGCCGGAATCACTATCCCGCAACTCCAACTTCGGTAAAAATGCTCAGGCACTTCCTGAGGCCCAATGGCTTTAAAACAAAAAGGGATCATCGAAGCCTGAGTGCATTTATGCTTGAGTGACAACTCCCAAAAGCGGCTGGCGGAAAACTTCGGCTGCAACACTACGGTACCGCCGGACCACAACGTAGTCCAAAAACACCACGCCTGTGCATTCACATGAAAGAAGGGCAAAAAAGTCAGGTAAACATCATTTTCATTCATTTGAAGATTCTGCGAGTTGGTGCGCCCGGCCCACAGTGCGTTGGCATGGGTATGAACGACCGCTTTTGGTCGCGAGGTAGTACCAGAGGTGTATTGAATACCCACCGGCAACATCGGCTCCGCCTCACGCTCGGGGGCAAGATCACCGTGCCCATACAAGCTGGCAAAACCTTCACAGCCATGATCCAGCTGATCGGCATCCGCCGCTTCGCCCGAATTATCTTCGGTTACAATAAACCAGGGAATATTTTTGGCATTCGCTGATAACTCTTTTACAAACTTGGGCTGGGTAATACAGCCTACCGCCTCGGAGTGTTCGGCAAAATAGCTTAGCTCATCACCGATACAGCGCGTATTGGTAGTCACGCCAATCGAGCCAATAATGGCCGAGGCATACCAGGCCAAAACCATTTCCGGACAATTCTCGGAATGAATCAGCAGCTTATCGCCCTTTTTAATACCCCTGGCAATCAGGCCACAGGCGAGCTTGTTAGCCTCCTGCCAGAACTCTTTGTAGCTCCAGGTTTTTGCCTGACCGGCCTTAGGCTCCCAGATCATAAAGGCTTTATCCGGCGTCTTATCGGCCCAATGTTTAACTAGCCATGGAACGTCCTTGGCTGCAAAGGTATATAGTTCTGCAGATTTTGTTGTCTCAAATTTTGGCATGGCCATGCTTTTACCTCTGAATAACATTTTGTTTAACTGAATATTTAACTAGTGCCCATCCAGAAATTAAACAAAGGGGTCATGGCTAACACCAATCTTGCGACTTAAAGGCCTTGAAAAGGCCTAGGAGCTAGATTGGCGTTGGCCATGACCGGACTTAATTTTCGAAAACTTCCGGTTTCTGCTTAGGCACTAACTAGATTTAATACCCCACATTTTTACAAAATTGTAACGGATATTAAAAGCAGGTCACTAACAAATTCGATTAAAATTTGGGAAAATAGGCCTAAAACACCTGCATTTGATCGTTTTCGCCAAGCACTCTGTGCAAAATCGATTAAGTGATGATAATCGACAGAAAATACTAAAACAATGGGCTATGCTCATAGTAGAGATCTTAGCGTAATAAAGGTCAGGGAAGAAATGAACAAGCATTACCAACAAACCATTGATCACAGCCACGATGCCATACTGCTGATTGACTCAAACAATCGCATCATCGCCAGCAATCAGACATTGCTACAACAGTTCGGGCTATCCAGCGATCAACTAAAAACGACAAGCCTCTTCGACCTGATCACTCCTGCCGCCCCGCAGCAAGAAAACAATATTGAGCAGCTTATTGACGATTGCCTGAACACCTACAGTAACCATACCTGCCATATACTCGCCACGCACATTTTGTATCAATGTAAAATCAATTCCGTATTACAGCAGGATGGCACATTACTGTGCGAACTTCGCCTGAACTCCTCTGTCGATGAGCAACAAAAGCTACAATTGGCCTTAGCGGAAAAAGACTGGCAGCTACAGCAAATCATTGATGCCGTACCCCACATGATATTCGTTAAGGATAATCAGGGACGCTTTATTATCACCAATAAAGCGCTGGCAACGCATTACGGTATGGAGCCAGAGCAAATTAGCGGACTCAAGCAAGAAGACCTGCAGCGAGCGTTATCAGAAACACAGGGCAAACAGCTGGCAGCTGATGATCAATTGCTTATCAAACAACAGCAATTTATCCATATAGCCGAAGAACTACTCACTAACAGCAAAGGCAAAACGCGCTCACTTGAAAGTTATAAGGTGCCCTTTCGGCTAAGAAACAAAAACGGTTTACTAGGGGTCTCAGTTGATATTACTGAGCAACTACGTAACAAAAGACAGCTAGAAAATGTTAATTATCGACTGGAAGCCATCACCGAAACCATCCCTGACCTCGGTTTTGTATTGGATGAAGGAGGCAAGTACCTGGAGGTCTTTGGCGCGCCAAAATCACTACTCTATGATGAAGAAAACAATCTTTACGGGAAAACCGTCAATGATGTATTACCCGCCGATGTAGCCAAGCAAATAATGGATACGATCAAACTAACACTTGAAAGCAAAAAGACACAAATAATCGAATACCAACTACAAGTACCCGCCGGCAAAAAATGGTTTGAAGCAAGAGCATCTCGACTTCCACAGCAGGAAGGAGAAAAACCCAGCATCATCTGCATTGCCCGCGATATTAGCGAGCGCAAAGAGGCGGAAGCTCATGCACATTTTTTGGCCTACCACGACTCCCTGACCGGACTACCCAATCGCGCCCTGTTAAAAGATCGTATTGACCATGCCTTGTCTCGGGCACGCCGGAATAACAATACCGCCGCCGTGCTGTTTATCGACCTGGATCATTTTAAAAATATCAATGATTCTCTGGGTCACGCCGTTGGTGATCAATTACTACAACAAGTTGCCAACAGAATCCCTGCTAGCATTCGAGAGGTAGATACCGTTGGTCGCCTTGGCGGTGATGAATTTGTGGTAGTCCTATCCGACATTGGCGAAGACATTAAAACTGCAGAGGAAAACACTCGAAAGCTAGCGGCAAAAATCCGCGACGATCTTCGCCGCCCCTTTAATTATGGCGGCCACGAACTACTGATTGCCGCCAGCATTGGCGTTGTCACTTTCCCGAGCAAATACCTTAATGCCGAGGAAATTCTCAGCCACGCTGACACAGCCATGTACGATGCGAAATCAAAAGGGCGCGATAATCTGGTGTTTTTCGCGCCGGAAATGGCTACCATCGTCAAACGTCGCCTGGAAATTGAAAACGATCTAAGAAAAGCGCTCGATCAAAATCAACTACACATCCACTATCAACCCAAGGTCTGTGTAGAAAGCGGAAAAATCACCGGCGCTGAATGCTTGCTACGCTGGGATCACCCACAATGGGGATCAGTATCACCAGTAGAGTTTATTCCTATAATGGAAACCACCGGGCTTATACTCCCTATTGGCGAGTGGGTAATCCAACACACCACGCAACAATTACAGGAATGGATTCAACAAGATCTGTGGAAAGAGGATCAAAAGCTGAGTATTAATATCAGTCCACGACAGTTTATCCATACCGACTTCTTTCAGGTACTCGTCGAGCTGGTGAAAAAATCAGGCGTGCCCGTCAACTGCATTGATCTTGAAATTACCGAAAGCATGGTCATTCATAACCTGGAAGATACTATCCGAAAAATGGAGAAAATTCGCTCGCAGGGATTCAGTTTCTCCATTGATGATTTTGGCACCGGCTATTCCTCACTGACTTACCTCAAACGCTTGCCACTGGATACTTTAAAAATTGACCGTGAATTTATTCGAGGCCTCGCCGATGACCCTGATGATGCGGTTATTGTTGATACCATTTTAGCGATGGCTAGACGTTTTCAGCTGCAAGTGGTTGCTGAAGGTGTAGAGACTAACGAGCAACTGACCTTTCTAAGGGAAAGGGAATGCGGACAGTACCAGGGGTTTTTAATCAGCAAACCATTGCCCGCAAAGGAATTTGAAACTTTACTACTCGCTCAGGATCTCCCGAATATGCCTTGGCAGGCACGCCACCCTCAACCAACTTTCAAGCAAAAACGCTAGCGATAAATTAACTATCACTACGTGAAAAACGCTTACGCCGCCGATAAGGAAATACATCCATAACCCTGCCCGCTCGAATGCTCTCCTGCATCTGCTGCCAGTAGCTTACATCATAGAGATCGCTGTGCTGGGCATCAAAAGCCTCTTTCGCCTTCGGATTTCCTGAGAAGAAAAGCCGAAACTCTTCGGGGAAAATATCGTTATCCGCCACCGTATACCACGGTGTCGAGGCCATTTCCTGTTCTTCAGTTCTGGGTTTTGGAATACGGCGAAAATTGCAATCGGTGATAAAGCAGATCTCATCGTAGTCATAGAAAACAACCCGTCCATGTCGTGTGACACCAAAGTTTTTTAACAACATATCACCGGGAAAGATATTAGCCGCTGCCAACTGCTTAATCGCATTGCCGTATTCGTCCATCACCGCCCATATTTGCTCCTCACTGGCGTCCAGCAAATAGAGGTTCAAGGGTTGCATGCGCCGTTCGGTATAGAGGTGCTTGATAATAATTTTGTCGCCATCATAGACCAATTTGGAAGGCGCCACCGTTTCCAGCTCTGTTAGTAATTCTTCAGAAAAACGCGCTCTATCAAAACTAAAAGAAGAGAACTCCTGGGTATCGGCCATGCGGCCGACGCGATCGTGTCGGGTAACCAGGCGATATTTTTCCCGGACAACTTTTTGAGTCACATCCTTGGGTGGCGTAAACTTATCCTTAATCACCTTAAATACAATACCGTAGGAAGGTAGTGTAAACACGCTCATCACCATGCCCTTAATACCCGGTGCCACTACGAACTTATCATCGGAGCAATTCAGGTGATTAACAAAACTTCGGTAAAACATGGTTTTGCTGTGCTTTTTAAAACCAATACAACTGTATAGCTCAGCCAGTTCTTTATGGGGCATTAACATTTTTAGAAATGCGACTATTTGCGAAGGGACATGGGCATCGGCCATAAAAAAAGAGCGAGTGAAGCTGAAAATAATACTGACATCATCGGTATTGCAGATCAGCGTATCAATATAGACCGATCCATTTTCGTTATTCAGAATAGGTAAAACAAAGGGCACGCATTCCTCATCCACATATATTCGTCCCACCAGATAGGCCGCTTTATTGCGATAAAAAACCGGGTCCAGGACATCGACTTTAACCGTCGCAGGGTCAATGTGTCGTCCTCGCATAATCTTCTGCTTAACCACCTCCAGGATATTACGCACATCCCTGGCGCGATCTTCATAGGGAATTTTAAAAGCGTAGTCATCGAGAATACGATTAAGAAGATCTGTTAAACCATGCCCAAGGCGGTAGGAAGTGTATATCGTCAGCTCCTTTGGCAGCTCATCAAGCTGTGATGAAAGCACAAAGGCATTGTGATCGTTAATATGTTTATGGTCGAATATCTGGCAGAAGATCGAGTTAAAAAAAGTTTCCGCCACTTCAAAATTTCGATGCTCGGCAATTAGCTCAATAAAGTGATTTTTTGTCTGCTGCCACAATTCCAGGTCTTGCTCATTACCATCGGCGAGAATATGGATCAGCTCAGTTATCTGCTCTACTTTTTGCTTATAAATTTCCAGCCGCACCCGCGAAGCCTTGTGCATGCCATGCCAGTCAGCATTTTCAAAGCGCACCTTTGAAGACAGGGTGATATTTTGAAAATCCAGCAGCACCGAGTCATAACCATTAAGGATCGATTGCGCCAGACGTAAGGAGGTGGACATGACCATGGATAGTGGGCTCGCGAAAAACAGTAGGGTGCGGCCCCAACACCAAAGTTACAAATGGTGCGGGGGCCACACCCTACAAGACTAGCGCAGCTTGCTTATTACAGCCACAAAAAAGGGGAGCCGAAGCTCCCCAAGCATAGCGCCAAGCTAAGCAAAGACCCAAACAGAAAACCTGCTACAACAGCTGATAGGCCGGCAGGGTAAGAAAATCAATAAACTCTTCAGACGTGGTCAGCTCTTCCATCATGCTGGCCGCCTTTTGAAAACTACCGGCATTAAAGCGCTCATCACCGAGCTCTGCTCGCACTGTTTCCAGCTCCTCTGCCATACACTGACGGAAGAAATCATTAGTCACCAGTTTGCCATTACTCAAGGATTTGCCATGGCGAATCCACTGCCAAATGGAAGCACGGGAAATCTCCGCCGTCGCCGCATCTTCCATCAAACCATAAATTGGCACACAACCGTTGCCGTTTATCCAGGCTTCAATATATTGCAGCGAAATACGCAAGTTAGCTCTCAAACCCTCTTCCGTACGCTCACCTTCACAGGGTTCCAGCAAATCAGCTGCCGTTACGGCTTCATCTTGCTCTCGTAAAACTGACAACTGGTTCAGCTCACCTTCACCAATGGCCTTATCAAAAATGGCCATCGCCGTATCGGCAAGTCCCGGATGAGCCACCCAGGTTCCGTCATGGCCGTTGTCCGCCTCGCGGGTTTTATCCGCCTCTACCTTCGTTAAGACCTTCGCATTGGTCTCTGCATCCTTTGCTGGAATAAACGCCGCCATACCACCCATGGCCAAAGCCCCACGGCGATGACAGGTTTTAACCAGCAATCTGGAATAGGCATTTAAAAAAGGCTTATCCATGGTGACCGCCTGACGATCGGGCAGCACACGGTCGGGGTGATTTTTAAGGGTTTTGATATAACTGAAGATATAATCCCAACGACCACAGTTCAGCGCGACAATATGATCACGCATAGCATAGAGTATCTCTTCCATCTCAAACACGGCAGGCAGGGTTTCTATCAGCACGGTCGCTTTAACAGTACCAGCCGCAAACCCACGCTGCTCTTCTGCAAAATGAAAAACATCAGACCACCAGGCTGCCTCTTCTGAAGCCTGTAATTTGGGCAGATAGAAATACGGGCCGCTACCGTTATCCAACAAGGTTTTGGCGTTGTGATAGAAATAAAAGCCAAAATCTACCAGTGAGCCTGGCAATACCACACCATTAAGGCCAATATGTTTTTCCGTTAAATGCAAGCCCCGGGCGCGACAGATCAGCACTGCCGGATTCTCTTTTAACTCATAATGTTTGCCATTTTTCGGGTCATCAAAGCTGATCGTGCGATTAACGGCATCGCGCATATTCAGCTGGCCTTGGGCGACCTTATCCCAAGTTGGAGACAGAGAATCTTCAAAGTCCGCCATAAATACTTTTACATTGGCATTCAAGGCATTAATCATCATTTTGCGATCAACCGGGCCGGTGATCTCTACTCGACGATTTTGCAGATCAGCTGGAATACCCTTAATCTGCCACTCACTCTCACGCACGGCTTTGGTTTCAGCACGAAAATCCGGCAACTTGCCGGCATCAAAGCTGCTTTGGCGCTCTACCCTGGCGCTCAGCAGGGTTTTTACCCGCGGGGCAAATTCTTTGGCTAAAGTAGCAACAAAGCGGCATGCATCTTCGGTAAAGATTTCACCATGCGCCTCGCTCAACTCAGCATAAAACTCCAAACCACCAATCGTCGCTTTCACTGTCTGCTCCGCCCTTGCTCCCAAGATGCACCTCCGCACAAATACGCATAAATAATTACGCATAAATAAATAGTTAAAAATCCTAGTAGTAAAAAGTCTAGGCACTGAAGTATGATTTAGGAAATTTATATTGCCTATCTTCGGTATAAACACCATGAATAATGCAAGCGTCGACCTTAACCTGTTGGTTTATCTTGATATTCTCCTTGAAGAGAAAAATGTCACTAAAGCCGCTGGCCAACTGGGAATCACCCAGCCGGCGATGAGCAACGGGCTCAAACGCCTGCGCATACTGTTTGACGACCCACTGCTGATCCGCACCAGCAACGGTATGACCCCCACAGAACGGGCGCTAGAGCTCAGACCCATCATCCGTGAAGCCTTAGGATTAATCGAGCAGACAGTGCAACCCAAGGAGGCCTTTGATGCCAGTAAAAGTGATCGCATCTTTCGTATCATGACCAGCGATTATGCAGAATCAACTCTGATTCCCCATCTGCTGGGAAAAATTCAACAATGCGCACCAGGCGTTCGTCTCGATATTCTCACCCCCAGCGACGTTGCTTTTAATGACGTTGAGCAGGGCAAGGTTGATATGGCCATCAACCGCTTTGATCAAATGCCCAACTCCTTTCACCAACAAACCGTCTGGTACGATAATTTTTCCTGCCTGATACGCCGGGATAATCCGGCACTGGAAAACTTTAACCTCGACAGTTACATTCAGGCCAAGCATATCTGGGTCAGCAAAACCGGCATGGGAAAGGGTGTGGGCATCAAACCCGGTGATGCACAACGCTTTGGTCGTATTGACGAAGCGCTGGATCAATATGGTATGCAACGTAATATCACTGTGTTTACCCGCCACTATCAGGTAGCGATATTGATGGCCAAACAGCAAAATCTGATTGCAACACTGCCCACTCGGCTGGCTCTGCTGCAAAAAAATGATGCAGACCTGGTGATAAAAAAGCCGCCGTTTTCCATTGCGCCCTTTGAGCTGAAGATGGCCTGGAGCCCTTTATTGCAACACAACCATGCCCACCGCTGGTTTCGACAGTTGGTATTGGAAAGTCGGGATGAGGTTTTGGCTGAGGATAACGGGGCTTAGAGAAATACATCTGATGAACGACTTCATCATCATTGGCATTTTCCTACTACTAGGCACTCTGGTCAGTCATCTGCGCTGGCTCCCCGAAAGCGCCCCGCTGAAACTCAACCAGTTTGTTATCTATGTCTCCCTGCCAGCTATTATTCTGCTGCGCATCCCCGAGCTTGAACTCAACAAGCAAATACTGCTACCAATGATTATGCCCTGGGTATTAATCACTCTCACCGCACTAAGCATCCGCCAACTAGGCAAACACTATCACTGGCCTCGTGATGTGGTTGGCTGCCTGATGATGGTAGTACCGCTGGGCAACACCTCCTATCTGGGCTTTCCGATGGTGAAGGCTTTTTTTGGCGACGAGGCTCTTCCCTACGCCATTATCTATGACCAGATTGGTAACTTTATTGGTTTGGCAGTTTACGGCAGCATCGTGATTGCCCACTACAGCGGCGAAGACGGTAATAACACCAGCGTGACAGCCTTGTTAAAACGCATCTTCAGTTTCCCGCCCTTTTTGGCGCTGATCAGCGCACTAGCATTCAAAGGCTGGAGCTATCCTCCAGCATTGACCATTACCTTGCAGGCACTGGCCATTACCATGGTGCCAATGACGATGTTTATTGTTGGTTTGCAGTTGCGCTTAAAAGTGCCGAGGGAACTTATGGCACCGCTTAAATGGGCGCTGACACTGAAGCTGCTGGTCATGCCCACTATAGCCGCACTGATCTGCCTGGCAATCAACCGCTTTGAACCCTTAAACCTGGCTGCCAAAATCACCATTTTTGAATCTGCCATGCCGCCGATGGTGACCGCTGGGGTACTGGCTATAGCGGCTCAGCTATCACCACGACTCGCTGTGGCAGCAGTGGGTTTGGGTTTATTATGCTCCGCGCTGACCTTGCCCTTGTTGTACCTGCTACTAAGATAGGAATACTACTGATATCCCTCTGCAAGATTGTCACTGCAGAACAGATCATTGCTCCCGAAGACTTCAGCAAAGTACCACTCAATCTCAGCGAAGCGCTTTTGGGGACGAGCCAGCGCGAAGTCTAGGGCTTGCTCCACTTCATCCTTGATTTCGCACTGGCTCAATGAAGGCTACGGGTTATTCTTCCTCACTCGCTCACCGTATTAACCTTTGCGGTGTTTTTTTATCAGCTCATAGGCACTCTGTATTTCCTGGGATTTCTCCGTTGCCATTTTTATCATATCTTCTGGCATACCTTCAGCGATTAATTTGTCGGGGTGATATTGGCTCATCAAACGCCGGTAGGCTTTTTTGATATCCTTATCATTCATATCCGCCGTCACCCCCAAAGCCTTATAAGCCTCGCCAATCGCATCAGCCGAGGAGACACCTGCACCTTGACCTGAAAAACGCTGCTGTGCTTTTAGCTGCTGTAATAACTGCTCAAAAGCACGGGGACTAATATTAAGCGCCGTAGCCACTTGGCGAAGTATCTGCTCCTCCGCCGAATGTACTTCCCCATCCGCCATCGCCATGCCGATCAGGTAAATCAGCAGCATATGACTTAATTTTGGATGTGGCACACAATACTGCTGAAAGTCACTGAGCACGGCCTCAATATCAAAACTCGCCTCAGCACCCTTCTTAAACAACACAATCGCCTGATCACGATGCTCCTGGGTTAAGCCCATCTCCCCCATATAATGTTCTGCTTGTTGTATCTCCTGCTCAGAGATACGCCCATCGGATTTGGCCAAGCGCCCCATCAAAGAGAAAACGGTGGTAAAAAATACATCCTGCACCCTTTGCAAATGCTCGGGGTTTGCCATTTGAAAATTACTGGCCAGACCTTTGTCAAAAAAGTGTCCTGCCATTAAACCCAAGATGGCGCCGAAGGGCCCTGCAAACAAAAAACCCAGTATTCCACCAATTAACTTACCGAAAAACAGTGGCATATATCACTCCTAAAAAATTGATAAATATTCAAAAAAATATGCAGATTCAGCAGTTCGCCATTCCGGCAGTCTTTTAGC
>JAUXDF010000027.1 GCA_030618505.1 Spongiibacteraceae bacterium
CTTGAATAGTACCTGATTCTGCTCTCCTTATGCAAAATAGTTAGGTGATGCTTTTGTAAGTAAAAATCTCATCTATACTCTAAATATTAGCTGAAAATTCGAGATGGATAGATGCCGGATAAAAACTCATTTGGAGACTTGTTTGCCAGTGCAGATAAGGTCTTAAAAGCCTCGCAGAGTGTTGATTATCGAGCGGTGGTTAAGCATCACAGAGTCGCAGTGCGTCAGCTTAATGAGGCGCTGAAGCTTGCAGGTATGGAGATTGAGGGGCTGTTTCCGGGCCGGGGGAAGGATTTTCGTTCCTCAGAGCTTGCCTTTGACGGATCGCCGACCACCTCGGATGCTGCGGCGGCATCCGGTCAATCCAGCAGTGATGCTAATAATCGACGTGATGAGCTGTTGGAACTGGTTGGCTCGGCAGGCTACGGCGCACGCGTTGATATGGTCTATTACGCGCAGTCAGATACGCCGACAAAGGCTTTTTCCAGTGTTGCGCACCGCTCAGGTTTACCAGCCTTTGAGGTAGTACTGGCACCGGACTATACGCCGAAAAATGGCGTTCATGCGGTTTTTATCACCGCTAATTCGGTGTATACCGCGGCGCTCTGTTATCCGGAAAAAGACCATCAGTGGCAGGTGCTCATAAATAAGCCCTTTGATGAAGACTACGAAATGCTTGAGTTGCTTACCGAGATGATTGTCTTGCCAGAAGGTTTGGACGACGTATATTAACTCAGATAGTAACTATTCAGCATAATGAAATAAACACTCTGAACCCACCACTTTCGTCATCCTCGAAGTGTTTTGTCGGGGATCCAGAGTTCTGCAAACTGGATTCCGGCTAAAAGACTGCCGGAATGACGACCTTGTGGCTTGGCTGAATAGTGATCTCAGGTAAATATAAATTCCGATAAATGCTAACCCTGATAAATACAGCCGCTGGTGCAGGTTTCCCTGATTTCAATGCGGCTTAGCTCGGGTAAGTCGGGTTTCAGTTTTTGCCAGATCCAGCGGGCGATGTTTTCGCTGGTTGGGTTTTCGAGTCCTTCAATATCATTTAGATAGTAATGGTCAAGCTGTTGGTAGATAGACTTAAAGGCTGTCTTGATGTCACCAAAATCCATGACCCAGCCGCTGTGCTCACCGGGCTCACCGGCGACCACCACGCGTATATTGTAGCTATGGCCATGCAAACGTTTGCATTTATGTCCTTCGGGAACATTTGGTAAGAGGTGTGCGGCCTCAAAACTGAAATCTTTGAATATTTCCATCTTACAACCTGTAGCTTGAGCAGAAGTGGGCATTCTACTGCAAAGCGCCTTTGGGCCCCACACTAATAAAGTGGCAGGCGAATAATAAAGCGTGAACCGACGCCAAGTTTTGAGTCGACTTCAATGGTGCCGCCATGGTGCTCGGTGATAATAAAGTAGGAGACTGATAAGCCCAACCCCGTTCCCTGACCAACGTCTTTGGTGGTAAAGAAGGGCTCGAATATATGTCTCTTAACCGCCTCTTTCATGCCCGGGCCATTATCGGCAACTTCAAGAGTAACGTAATTTTCATCGTAGTTGGCTTTGACGGTAATGGTCGGTTCTGTCTCAGTTGCGAGCTTTTTGCTATTCAGTGCCTGAGAGGCATTTCTTAGCAGGTTGAGTAAGACCTGCTGCATTTCTGCACCAGAGCAGTTGATGCTGGGCATCTTATCGGCAAATTGTTTATCTATCTTGATATGGGTGAATTGCACGCCAATATCGAGTTTAAAGGAGTCGGTAGCCAGCTCAAGGGTATTTTCGATCAGCTCAATAATATTGATGGGCGAGTGGTTGCTGTTGTTGGCGCGAGAAAACTCCAACATATTCTGAACAATGTGGCTGGCACGTTCTCCAGCTTCTTTAATGTTCTCAAGGAAGTGTAATATCTCGCGTTCTTGTAAGTAATTGCGAATGGTTTCCATATCGGTATTTAGGGATTCAGCTGTTTGGCGATTTTTTTTCATTGCAGTGCCCAAGCGCCGGTTGATATTCTGCACACCCTGCAAAATAGCGCTGAGAGGGTTGTTAATCTCGTGGGCGGTACCGGCGGCGAGTTCTCCCAGTGACATCATTTTTTCAGTCTGGGTCATCATGTTTTCAAGTTGTACTCGCATGGTGACATCGTCAATCCTAAGCACGGCACCGGATAATTTCTTGGAGGCCAGAGGAAAAATGGAAACATCAATATAGCTGTCATCTTTGGTTAGCTGATTTTCACAGACCTTGGCTTGATGGTTAATAATGGCCTCGCTGATGGCGGAGGGTTCAACGGGCAGGTCGGGATAGATATCAATGAGTACCCTGCCCAAAGCTTCCTGGGCACCAATGCCAGTGGCTTGTTCTGCCGCGCTGTTCCAGTGAGTTACCGCACTTTGTGGTGTTACACCGATTAAAATCGAGGACATGGAATTGATGATGCTGTTGATATACTCCTGGGATTCTCTGAGTAGCTCCTCGGTTTTCTCGTGTTTAGCAATTTCATCATAGAGTTTGTTGTTAATGGCTCTGAGCTTATCGGTTCGCTCAACAACCCGGTGCTCGAGATCGTGCTGGGTTTGTTTAAGTAGTTTGCGGGTGGATTTATATTTGCTGCGGTTGCGAAGCAGTATGTATATCAGCAAGGATTGTATAAGGATTAGCGTCCAGAGGAAGTAGCTCATAGGCAGGCTTTATTCGATATTGTGGTTATTCAGGGCTGATTGAGTTTCTATCATATGCCCATCCCTGGCAGAGTGCACACAGAAATACGATGGCAGCTAGCTTGAGTGCGTTGTTGTCAAAATAGGCAGAGGTATTGGGCATATATGGGGGTGCTGTTGCACCCGCTTTTACGGACTTTATAATGCTGAATGTTTTGGCTAAAATTGCGGCAAGTATTTGTTTGTTAAGCATATATAGGTAAGAGAGGGGAAGGGGAGATAATTTCTACAAAAGGGTTTGACAACAAAAGCCATTACTGTAAAATGCGCAGCTCTCAAGGCAAGGGTGATTAGCTCAGCTGGGAGAGCATCGCCCTTACAAGGCGAGGGTCGGCGGTTCGATCCCGTCATCACCCACCATGTTTTGAGAAAGTAGTACGTAGTATAGTTGCGGACCGGTAGTTCAGTTGGTTAGAATGCCGGCCTGTCACGCCGGAGGTCGCGAGTTCGAGTCTCGTCCGGTCCGCCACTTTTCTCTTTGATGTATAAAGAGAATTTTAGACCTCTCTTCTCCAGACCTGCTCGCTACCGATCCTTTTTTATTTTTCCGTTTACCTTATCTTTACTTACATTTGCGTTGGTCAGGAGCGGACTTAATTTTCGAAAACTTCCGGTTTCTGGTTAGGCACTAGTTACTCCATTGCCTGACTGATATTGGTTGAGATATATTTATCTAGCACCCACAGACGATCCTGTCCCCATACTACTTGATCACCCATTTTTAACGAGGGAACACCCCAGCAGCCTAAAGCGTATAGCTCTTGCCGATTTTCCTCAGCCCACTGCTGCCAGCTGCGATCCTGCAAAGCGCTAAGGCAATCGATCCAAGCTAGTCCTGCTCGTTCACAAACACAGCGTAGATCGCGATCTTTTGCAATATTTTTTCCCTCCGACCATACACCTCGAGTGACGGAAAGCAGATAGTTTCTTGCGAGTCCTTTTTTTTCTGCCAGCGGATAGATAGCTAAAGCGCGTTCAACGCCTAAGCCAACTGGGTCAGAGATTTTGCCAAAGCTTACGCCATGACGATCAGCTTCGCGTTTGCTATCAAGTACTATATAAGTCCTTTTTACTCGGGGTACTTTAAGTCCTCTCATCACCATGGGTAATACAGGCTTTATTTGCAAATCAACAGCGTAATGATCAACCCATTTGAACAGGCGTTCCAGAAGAATGTAGGAGTAGGGGCTACGAAAAGAAAAATAGAAGTCTAGTTGCTTGCCTTGCCCGGAGCCAGCAGATCCCATTAGCCAATAACGTTCGTCATGGTTAAAATGCGTCTTTCTCCCGGATAGTCGTTGTTCCAGATAAGCCAATCGGTCAAGCCCCCAATACCACTCGCCCGCGTAGTAGATAGTGGCACTGAGATAGTGACCTCTTTTTTTTAGGCGCTGATTGTTATTTCCAAGTTGCTTGTTCGGGTTATCAGCGGTCTTGAATTTTTCGATTTGCATTATGGATTTTGACCAATAAGCCAAAAATACTTGCTGTAGCTGCGGCCAGCAATCTTTGTCTAAACTGGCGTTGAGCAAATGAGCGGAGCCATTTTCTTTTTCTTGATCGGAAAAACCAGAGCGAGTCTGGTAATTTAAGTGGTAAATTTCAGCCAGATTTTTGGCATCGTTGATAGCGTAATCGAACAGCATCTTTTCTTCAGGGTAGCAGTCCTGCCTTGGCTCGCTAATGACAACCGGCTCCAGGTCAAGTTTGCAAACCGCCATGATTTTTGGTGCGAGCTGAACCAATAGGTAGCTGTAAGGGTCGTCGATGCGCAGATAACATTCAGCCCGTCTTGACTTACCTCTAAGTCGTCCAGAAAAGTTGGCTATCCCATGGCGAAAAGCCCTTAGGCCAGAGCTTGTCAGAAATTGTGCTAGAAGTGATTTTGGCTCAATCATGGTTTAAGGACTGATCCAATTGTTAATCAACAAACGAGCATTGCAGAATATGCTCGCTGCTAATGTGATGGGGGAAATTACCTTACCATTTTTCAAGGAAAACCGTAACTCTTTAGCCGGCGGTGCAGATCGAAATTAATCCTCACCCTAAGCCGAAATGGGGTTCCCATTGCGTGCCTTAAAATGGAGTTGAGTGCTCACGCCTTATTAACGCAATTTCTTCATAAACTTCCGAAGGAAGTGACAGCCCAATGGAGTCAATGTTGTTTTTTAATTGCGCCATATTGGTCGCGCCAATAAGCGTAGAGTTCACAAAAGGCTGATGATTCACGAATGCTAAAGCCATTTGGCACACGTCCATATCATAGCGTTTAGCCAGATCAATATATTGTTTAACCGCACTGTCTACCTGCTCGCCTACACGGTGTTCAGTGCGTGTTTCCAGGGTAAGGCGAGCACCTTTCGGTCGAGCGCCATTGAGGTATTTTCCGCTGATAATTCCCCTCGTTAACGGTGACCATGCAAGCAAACCACAGTCCTCATGCAAGGCTATCTCACTCAGGTCTGGCTCAAAATAACGGCAAAGCAGGGAGTATTCATTCTGAATAGAGGCAGCACGCGGCAAGCTGTTTTGCTCGGCTACTTGTAGCCACTTGGACATTCCCCAGGCTGTTTCGTTTGATAGGCCAAAGTGACGGATTTTTCCTGACTGGATAAGTGATTGCATGGTATGCAACACTTCCAAAAAATTCTCCTCCTCAGCCTTTGCGTTAAACTCTGGCGCGTAATCCCATACTTGCCCAAAGTGGTATGACCCTCTATTGGGCCAATGCAGCTGATAAAGATCGATATAATCTGTTTGCAGTCTTTTTAAACTGCCCTCGACAGCATTGAGAATATTCTTTTTATTAATTTGGTTGTTTCCATTTCGTAACCACGGAAATCCAGGGCCGGTTATCTTGGACGCAAGAATGACTTTTTCCCGGCTCAATCGTGAGGCAAACCAGTTGCCGATAATTGTTTCTGTAGTGCCAAAACTCTCACTAGTTGGAGGTATCGCATACATTTCCGCGGTATCAAAAAAATTAATGCCTCGCTCAAGCGCATAATCCATCTGCTCGAAACCATCTTCCTGTGTATTCTGCCAACCCCAGGTCATCGTACCGAGACCTATGACGCTGATATCAAGGTCTGTTCGTCCCAGCTTCCTGTATTTCATTCAAATATCCTGTTTATCCGCGCAAATAAAAATACGGGTTGTCGTTAAAAGTGGACTTGCAAATCGTTGGCGGAAACAGTATGCGGTACATTGATTTGAGTTGGCGTGATGTATTCCATTCCAAATCAATATTATATAAACAAGCCGTCACTGACAATCACTTCGCAAGTATCTTTTAAGGAGAGTTGTCATAGCTGGCGATGGCTATCTTATGGTTTTTGTTTTATGAGGTTATTGACGGTTGTTTCGTGGGCGTGAGAGGGAAGGGCTTGCCCGCACACTTGGCCAATATTTGAGTGCCTGTTAAAATAATCAGCGTGGGCAAATTCGGCGTTACTTTTTGTATTGGGGAATAGCTGATTGACCGTATTCTGAAGGTCCACAGTCTGCATTAGATGAGCAATAGAAGTTAAACCTGCTCTCGAGGTCAAAAGATCGTTCGTGGTTTCGATGTTGTAGCGTAGAATAACCAAAGGCCTTATGTTGTTTCACCTTTCAGGTGATGATCTGCTTTGTCGCTAACCGTTATACAGTCAAGGCACTTTTGTTTTTAGGTGTTTCTATTTAGGGATTACGGAGCCTGTCCAGTCAGCTGATGCAATGATACGTTGCTCTTTAAAGTTACGGTGATAAGGGCACTTTCTGTAATGTTTACTGATATAAGTTACATTTATGCGATGAGTTCACTTTGTGCTCTGCGCAGCAGGGGGGGTCAATATTGGCCATAATAGATCCCTTTAAATAGAGAGCAATAACGCACGTTAACAAACAAATAACAACTTGGGACAATATGCGATCCGCGATAACTGTCGATCATTTTATCGACAAGAAGAAAATAATCCTTGCTCTCCTACTGATGTCTTTTATCGCAATAGGTTTCTGGACGCAGTCACGTCTACCTGCACTCGATAATAAGGCTCAAATGGGACAAAGAACCAGCATCAGTTCCATTGCTTTTGACACAATCCTGCAAGTTGACCCTGAGCAAATATTCATACAACGTGTTGCATATTCCAGCTTGAATTGGGCTTATACCAATTGGAAAGGCATGAGTTTTGGACTGCTTTTTGCTGCAGCTTTTTTAACCTTGCTAAAAAATTTGCCAAAGTCTAACCGTTCAAAAAATGCGTTTTTTAGCGCACTGCAGGGAACCGTTATTGGTGTGCCACTTGGAGTCTGTGCCAATTGTGCAACCCCCATCGCACAAGGCATGCATAAAGCCGGATCGAGACTGGAGACTGTGCTGGCAACCTTAATGAGTTCGCCCACGCTCAATGTCATTGTCCTCAGCATGATGTTTGCCATGCTGCCATTTCACCTAGTAATCATTAAGCTAGTTGGCGTTTTCGTGTTTTTGCTGATTGTAATGCCATTTCTCGTCCGAATAACAACAAGCACTGCAGGCTCGACCGACATCAATTTACAAGCCGTTCAACAAATAAAAGAATCTGCAATAGACAAATACCTTCCGCAAACAAGTAATTCCTGCGAGATTGTCTCGGCCAAATCTGAAAGCACCTCTACAAGCTGGACAGGCGCAGCCAAAATAATTCTCAACGAATATATTGGCAACTTGCTTTTTATTGTAAAAACCACCCTTCCGCTTATGATATTGGCCGGAATTCTGGGAGCCTTTGTTATTGAAATGATTCCCTTTGGCGCACTTGCATCTCTGGAAACAACACCTTTATCACTGTTTCTAGTAGCGCTTCTGGGGGTATTTTTACCAGTCCCCATTGCATTTGATATCATTGTGGTGACAACACTGCTTGCCAGCGGGCTTCCTGTGGCCTTTGCAATGACATTATTGTTCTCCTTGGGCATATTTAGCATCTACCCTGCTCTTGTCATCGCCAGAAACATATCAGCACCTTTAAGCTTTGCTCTTTTTATCAGCTGTGCTCTGACGGCAACACTGGCAGGGTTGAGTGCCAACTATGTCGATAATTACATAACCAAAAAAAAATCCCAGTACCTTAATGCCGCCATTTCTTCGCTCGATCATAATGCGCAAACCGAAAAAGCCCTTAATCTGATCGCCGATATTTGCCAAACAACTGAAAACCGCAACGATAGCAGTAGTTGTATTTTTAGCGCCGCTTACAAGCATCTAGACGCTACAGCAAACTTGGCAGTCTGCGATAAAATTCTGGCAGGCAACGAGTTGCTTTCAGCTGCTTGCAAACTTGGAATATTGCATAAATCACAACAGATCAATACAGAAGACTGCCTTGCTGGCAAGACCTCTATTTTACGTGATGCCTGCTTATTTGAGCTACAACCAGCTTCTCCTGCTTTGTCCGCTTGCTCACATATACAATCGCCGATACTCAATGCAGAATGCAGCGTTCGCGACACCCCCGTCAACCAAACAAACGATGAAGAGAGCCTGGCTTATTGCCAAAGCCTTACAGAAACAAAGCAAACTCCCTGTTACAGGGAGTTGTATATTCGCACCACCCATTTTTCTGAGAAAACAAATGATCGCGAGAAATCCAAATACAAAATTTGTCAAATGCTAATGCGTTATGGACTGCACTCGGAATGTTACGAATATCGTGCAAGGCGTGTTTCCGAGCGGAGCGGAAACGTGAACAATTGCGCACCATTCAAAAACGACGAAATCCGCTCATCCTGTATTAATGACGCCCTTTTGTATGAAGTTGATATGCAGATGAAAATACGTCAGCAAATGCGGCTATCCGCAAACGAAAAATACATCCAAAGCACTGATAGCAAACCATTGCCGAAAGGCGATATTGAAACTGAAGTTATTAAATGGACAAACCTCCCTGTTAATGCCTCCGCAAATGCCCCAAAAACGATGTCAAATATTACAATTTCCTATCATTATAATGCTCAAAGAACCCCATCCTCATTCCCTACTCAACACGGGTTTAGTCGCATTGAAGCAAAAGACATAGGCATAGATCATCGAGACTACTTTACTTTGCCTGATTTTTTTGAACCCTTTCGCTATGGTCGAGGCATTGCCTCTGGTGATTACAACAACGATGGCTGGCCGGATCTGGTATTTTCGTCTGCGCAAGGAATACACCTTTACCGCAACACCGGAAAAGGAACATTTATCAGGGAAGATATCGATTTAAGCTGGCTGAAAATTCGCAACAGTTTTATTGTCAGCTTTGTTGATATCAACAATGATGGCAGACTTGATCTATTTTTTTCAACCTACGCAGGGCCCAATTATTTTATTCTCAATAAGGAAGGCCAATGGGATACTGCCAAGCCCATTGTAATGAAAAACATTAATCGCATTGTCACAATGGCGGCAGGATTTGCCGACTTCGATAGAGATGGAGACCTGGATCTATACTTAGGCAACTGGTCCTTTGGAATGGAAAAACACTTTAATGCGGAATTTTCCCAAAATCACTGGATAGTCAATAACAAGGGAGAATTTGATGAGATGGAAACCAAAGAAAGCGTAGGCGAAACACTTTCTGTTTTATTGTCCGATATCAATGGTGATTCGTATACTGATCTTCTTGTTGCCAATGACAGAGAGGCGCCTGATTTATTTTATTTCGGTAAAGCCTCGGGTGGATTCAAAGAAAGAGCAAAAGCCGGTGACGTCTTTCCTGTCGCCCCGGCTCAAACAATGAGCATAGATTCGGCGGATCTGAATAACGATCTTTTTATGGATATATTTTCTGCCGACCTGAAAGTAGGAGCTGGACCGGATACACACTATTGTGATTTACCAGGCATAAATAAACAGCGATGCCAATCGCTAATCAATAGCTGGCAAGCCGTTAACCATATCGACGTTGATACCTGCAATACACTCGCTGATGCCGAGGACAAATCACTGTGTCTAAGCAGCATAGCCATTATGCTAGCAAAGAGAAACGATGATAGAGGTTTATGCGACCTCATCTCTACAAAAAATCCTTATCAAATGAAATTCTGCAAACGTCTAGCGCAATCGAGCAAGGCAATGCCCAACTACAAGCTTGCGACACACATCCAACAAAGCCCCGGTAACAAGCTGCTTATAGGCAGTGCTTCGGGTCAGTTTATTGATGCCACATTTGAGGCAGGAGTAGATAATAGCTGGTGGACATGGAATTCAAAAGCTGCTGACCTGGATAATGACGAATGGCAGGACATCTATGCCAGCAATGGTTTTTCCTTTGGAGAGTCCACCAGCAAGAATCGCTCCCACAGCAATGTTTTTTATCATAACCAGAGGAATGGTCACTTTAAAAAGGCCGAAAAGAAATTTGGTCTAACTGATTACATAAATACCGCAAGCTATACCTATATTGACTTGGATATTGACGGTGACCTGGATATCATCTCCACCGGCACAATGTCTGCACCTCGTGTTTTTGTCAATAGAGAACAAAATAATAGCGTATCGTTTATTCTGCGAGATAATCAAGCAAATCGTTTTTGCATCGGCTGTAAGGTAATTATCAGCTATGGGGAAGACGGTTATAAAAAGCAAATCCGCGAGCTCAAGCTGAGCGGTGGTTTTTTATCTTTCGACGAACCGGTTATTCATTTTGGTTTAAGCAAGCATCAGCTTATAAATAAGGTGGAAGTAATCTGGTCAGATGGAGAAAGCTCCACCATTAGACAGGATATGCCCGTCAATCGACGCTACAAAATTGAACGTCTCCTTTAACCTGGAAGCGGGGTTGGACGTGAAAAAGAAGTGCATGATAGAGCCTGGCACACGAAGTGCTTTGGGTGTTGGCGTGCACAGTAAATTTCAAATTTTCTTTATTGTCCCTGTGCTTAAGGGGTGCTATTACCTCTACCTTAAACACCATAGAAGAGCGGTCTGCTAGCGTTTGGCGACAAGCCCTCTTCCTGGGTGCGTGGCAGCGAATGCTACCACTGTAAACTTGTCTAGAATTTTGCCAGCTTTGCCAGATAAACATCCACCATATCTGCTACACGACTACCTGATAGTGCTGACTGATGGGTACCCATGCCTTCAGCTCCCGCATCGGAACCCGCAATATACAAGCCGTTAATGGGCGCGTCAGACTTTGGTTTGTCCTTGCCGCACTGGCCGACAATCTGTGCGGCACCAACACATTCACCGCCTGTTTTGGGCATGGCGGAATCACGGGTCAGATCACGAATTTCACGTGGGCCGTTGTATTCACGGCGCTCGCATGCTTCCCAGATTTCAGGGAAGGTATCCTGCATCTGTTTGTCCATGACATCATATAAGGCCTGAATTTCTTCAGCATCGGGGTCAGCGGAGCAGACGGTACCTGAAACCAATACCTGTTTGCCCGGAGGTGCGGCATTCTCGTCGTAGAAGCTGTGGTTACACATAAACAGGATAACTTCTTTAGGCATCTCGCCTTTTTTGATTTTGGCATAGCGCTCGGTGTCCAACCAGCTGTCGTCGGACCACATGACGTACATGCCGGTTTTCATCACTTCTTTATCCAGGAAGTAGCGGATACTGGTAAATGCCCAGCCCGGTACAATACCTTTAATATAGTTAACGTAGGCTTTATCGAAGTGTTCTTCGCCAACCAGCTTTAGAATAGTCGGCTGGATACCGGCAGAGCTGACAACAACGGGGGCGTGGAATGTGCCCTCAGGGGTGTCAATGCCCGTGGTGGCACCGTTTTCGACCAGGATTTTATTGACTTTGCAGTTCTTGATTAATGTACCGCCGTTCTTTTCAAATTCCCGACACATTATTTCTGTTAGCTTGCCAAATCCACCTTTGTACTGACCACCCCCGCCTTGCAGGAAGATTTGTTGCAGGATCAGTAGTTGCTCAGAGGCAGATACAAGATCAATGGGCTCGGCTAATGATGCGTTGGCATGGAAAGCCATGTAGTTGTACAGCTCATCCGGCGTGTCTCGCGCATCCAGCCAGTCTTTCATGGATACCGCATCGACAGCGGAGAGTGCCTCGGGTGTCAGTTCCATGATTTCAGCCATGATGGTGATCATCTTGGTTTGCTCTTCTTCATCCGTCATATCGAATAATTCGAAGAAGGGGGTTGGGTCTGCCATGGCCTGTGTTTGTGATACCACTCGGTAGTCTTTCCAGTCCTTACGACGGTAGGCCAGAGTGATAACTTCACGAGGATCATCTGGCTCCAAAGCGGGCTGATATTCATCATAAACGCCCAGTTCCTGAAAAATAGTTTCAAACTGGTTACCACGCATGGGTACCTGGCCGTGAGGGAAAAGATCGTAAGCGTAACCGCCTGAATCTATGCTGATCATCTTGCCGCCCAACAGATTGCCTTTTTCTACCAGCAATACTTTTTTACCGCGTTTTTGAAGTAGGGTTGCTGCGCTAGCACCGCCGGGGCCGGATCCAATGACGATGACATCAAAGTTATTATCTGACATGTTCGTTTCCTTTAAATACTTGTGAAGTATGTGAATGTTTGTGTTGCTAGGCTGCGTTTAGTTGTGATTTAAGTTGGTACTGTTTTAGTTGTTGCTGTCGGAAAAAGCTGGTTAATGAGGCGGTCAATAAATTGTGATTGATGCTGTATGCCGCTCACGGATAAGGGGTCATGACCCAGGACTTCTTTCAGAAGTGGTGCTAGGGCAAAGTGACCAAAGGACAGATGAATAAATAAGGCTGACAAGAAGGGCATGATGCTTTCTTCCCAGTCCGCTGATTGTTCTTCCTGCCTAATTGAGGCGAGAATTTCTTCAACTAAGGGTCTTAGCCATTTGTTGGCGATGGTCTTGAGGTATTCGCCTTCGGTAACTGCTTCGAGATAGATGAGCCGGGAAACATTTGGGCAGCCATTGAGGTGATTCATAATGGCTTCGATAGCGGTTTTGGCGGAGGCTGCATCATGTACACTCAGCGAGAAACCTTTGACCACTTCGGTAACCGGCTGAATGCCCCGCTCGAGAACGGCCTCATAGAGGGCGCTTTTATTGGTGTAGTGGTTATAGAGGGTCGCCACATTTACGCCGGCTTCGTCGGCAATATCTCTTACCCGTGCACCTTGCAGGCCCCCTTTGGCAAAAATCTCCTCGGCGGCATTGAGTATGGCGTTTTTTGTATAGGCGCTACGTTCGGCGAGAGCAGCATCCCTAACGGATAATTTCTCTTTTGGTTCAGTCACTTAGTAAAAGTCCGTGTGGTTTCTGAGAGCATTTTAATAGCCGGTGTTCAAAAATATAACAAATGATTACTTAACTAAGCAAATGTTTATTTGTAAGCTTAATTAATTGTAATGTCCACCTATACAGTGCGTGATCT
Organism: Spongiibacteraceae bacterium; assembly: GCA_030618505.1. GTDB lineage: Bacteria > Pseudomonadota > Gammaproteobacteria > Pseudomonadales > PIVM01 > JAUXDF01. Next base: position 13,086 of record JAUXDF010000027.1, read on the forward strand.
AAGTCAAAAGTTACTGTTCAGAAAAGGCACAAAGTCCGTCATTCCGGCAGGCTTTTGGCCGGAATCGAGTTTGCAGGACTCTGGATCCCCGACAAAACACTTCGTGGATGACAAAAATGGTGAGCTTAGAGTGTTTATTTCATTATGTTTAATAAGTTACAGTCGAAATTGATCTCATAGATGGATTTAATATCTTACTATCAAGGTATCGGGCTCCTACTTGCTCTAGCGGTTTATCGCTATTTTTGCCCCCAAGTTCCACCATATTGTAATTCGCTGCTATCGTAAGAGTAGGGGATATGTTTTTTCCTATGCGGGGAGCTTGCAAACCAGGTCACAGTCCAGCAGTGTTTTGCTCGCATAATTGCTTAATCAATAAGGGTCATTTTTAAGATCTTGGATATACTTAAAGCTTGAAGTAGACCCTCTCAAGTCCTCAGGCCAGGCATCGCAGATAATGCATCATCAAAATAGTGAAGCAGTTCTATTCTTTGACAATGATAAAATTGTCAAAGAAATGCTTTATAGTGAGTTTGAAGCGGTGCTGGATGATGTCGTCGGTATTTCGGAGTTTGCTGATAAGAATTGCAGCGCGGTTTTTATCAAAATTAACCCGCAACTTAAGGTCGTGGCGGCAGTATTTTTCACCATTAAATTCATGCCCGATGGTAGTGCTGATCGTAATTGGAATTTGCCGCTAGTTCATCTTTCCGAGATTTCTGGCCGAGGCCCCGACCTTGGGGCGGGTACGATTCGTCTTGCCTGTCGCAGTCAATGCCCCATTCCCTGGCACCAGCGTAGTATGTGGGACCCTCTTATGTCTGCTGAGAACAATAGTTTTGTGGCTATTCGCTCAGTGATTGCTCGCAATCGTCTAGGGCTAGTGGAAGAAAAATTACCCCCGGTGGTAACGTTTGTTGAGCCTCCAGTGCTGCAGTCCACACAACAGTCCGGCCGACCATCTCCTTCAGTACCAGAATTAACTAACACCATGGGGGCTGCAGCTGCTGAAAACTCATCGGCTATTTTTTTACAACAAGAACGTGATAAAGCCGCGCGCTTGATTAAGCGTTTGCGCCTGCAGATTGCGACTATGGGTACGCGCCACAGGGATGAGAAATCGGCAGTCAGTGTTGAACACGCCAGTGCAATTTCAGAGTATCAGGATAGTTTGGCGAAAATGAAGAAGGTTTTAGGTGCAGAGCGGAAAAAAAATAAGACTTTAAAGAAAGGTATTTCCGAACAGGAAGCGGAGTTTCAACTGGTTAGCGAGCAGTTTCTGGATCAGGTTGATGAGGCTAAGGCTCTGGAAAAATCCCAGCTAGCTGGGCTGGCCAAAAAATTTGAACTTGAGTTGAAAGGAAAAATTGAAACAGAGTCCGCCCAGTTAAAAGAAATGCTGGATATGCGTGAAGTTGAACTGCATTATCGTGATGAACAGATATCTAATTTACGCGATGAGGTAAGTGATCTTCGAGGTGAGAAGCAGCGTTTGCTGACAGAAGGCGGCGATAAGTTTCTTGAAAAACTCGGTAGTAGTGGCATTACCTTTGTCGCCTATCATCCAGGTACAGGTCATCTGACTATTCCAGTGGCCGAAGCGGGTGAGTATCTGGATTCGCCAACATTATATGTTGCCAAAAAACTATTTGTTTCCAAGGCTCGATACCTTGAGTGGCTAGATCATTATCAGTCCCCGGTATGCTCTCATAGCGATAGTAGTGGCGAGTGTCGTGAAAATATTGAGAGAGTGGATGGGCCGGGGCATTTTATTCCCGGAAAAAGCGATCGTTGCGCCCGTCATATGCTCAGTGCCGCCAGTTATGACGATGTTGCCAGCAGCGCTTAAGTTGACGTGCTTGTGTGGGGAAAATGTTAAAACAAAACAACAAAAATATTGATAGAAAGCTTGTGCAGTCTTTTGTGCCGGTTAATGCCCTGAGCGGGGATCATCTTTCGACGCTGCTGCGTGATCGCTCAATCGAATATCTTTATAAAGGGCAAAGACTCTTCGAATTGGGTGAAAATGATAATTGTAATATCTATCTGCTGCATGGAAAAATTGAGTTAATCGATCTTGAAGGAAATGTCTCGCTAGTGTCATCTGAGGATGCCAGCCACCTTTTTCCGATAGCGCATTATCAGCCCAGAAGATCCATTGCGACGGCGAAGAGTGATTGTAGTATTTTGCGTTTTGACACTACCGTGCTGGATAACATGTTGTGCTGGGATCAAACCGCCAGTTGTATTATTTCCGATATTGGCGCTTATCGTGACCTTGATGAAGATGCCCAGTGGATGGAAATGCTGCTGCGATCGAATCTGTTTTATAAAGTGCCGCCGACTAATATTCGAAATATACTGGGGTGTTTTGAGGCGCTCTATATGTCAGCTGAGGATGTTGTGGTACGACAGGGCGAGCGTGGAGACTGCTGTTATATTATCAAGGAGGGCAGTGTTGATGTGTTTCAATCCGCCGAATCCCAGGGCCCTGCGAGCTATGTTGCTACCCTGGGCGTTGGTCGTTGTTTTGGTGAGGATGCACTGCTGAATGAAACACTTCGTAATGCTACTGTTATTATGCGCGAGAACGGTGTTCTGATGAGTCTGGGAAAAGCCGATTTTTACAAGTTGCTGAAACAGCCTCAGGTGGAGTCAGTGTGTTATTCTCAGGTGGAAGAGAAAGTTTTAAGCCCTGGGCAGTGGGTTGATGTGCGCACCACTGCTGAATATGATTTTGGTCATCGTCAGGGGGCTAAAAATCTGCCGTTGAATGTAAGCAAATTAAAAGCCCGCATGCTGGATAAGAATATTCCCTACATTGCGTATTGCAATACTGGTACACGCAGTGAAGCGGCTGTTTGGCAATTGAATGAAGAGGGTTATAATATTAAAGCGCTCCGCGGTGGCATTAATGGCTTGAGTAGAGATCAGCAGCTTGATTTTGATCTGTGAAGCTAGTGTTTCTTTTATGCCTGTTCTCTGATAGTTATTTATACCTGTTCTCCGATAGCTAGTGTCCATCCAGAAACTGGTAGTTTTCGATAATTAAGTCCGGTCATGGCCAACACCAATCTAGCTCCTAGGCCTTTTCAAGGCCTTTAAGTCGCAAGATTGGTGTTGGCCA
>JAUXDF010000408.1 GCA_030618505.1 Spongiibacteraceae bacterium
CTGCATACATGGTCAAGATACCTGACTATTAAGAGTTAGTAAGCAAAGACCAATATATTATGAAGGTGATTATTATTGAAGCAGAAATAGTTAGTGCCCATCCAGAAATTAGACAAAGAGATCCTGGTCAACGCAAATCTTTCGACTTAAAGGCCTTGAAAAGGCCTAGGAGCTAGATTTGCGTTGGCTATGACCGGACTTAATTTTCGAAAGCTACCAGTTTCTAGATGGGCACTAGCTACATGAGCCCAGCAATGAGAAACTCAAATCGGTTTAACCAGCCCAAAATTTTGCCGCAAACCCCGCAGCATAACCAGCATTGCAGGCCATAACAGCGCACTAATCAGCGCCGGCACCAGAAACATTAAATTCTGTGCCATGCCGCCTTGAAGGCTCTGCGTCCAATTACATAAAAGCTGCTGAATTCCAATCAACACAAACACCACAAAGGCTTGCTGCCAAACCACAAAAACTCGAATTCGTCGATGCAGCACCAGGGTAATATAAGCAAGCACCGACAAAGACAAGGCATTTTGCCCAAGGTAAGCCCCTTCCAGGCCATCTAGCAGTAAACCCAATACCCACGCCACGCCGATACCCACCTTCTGCGGCATAGCCATAATCCAATAAATCAATGCCATGGATACCCATTCGGGACGAGCCCAGCGTAGCTCGTAAGGCAAAGGAATAATATGCAGGAAGAGAGCCAGCAGAAAACTGACTAAAATCAGACCGCCACCACCGCCGGAGTTCATTGTTTTTCCTCGCCAACTGAGGTTTTATCCTGTGACGCTACGGATGAACCATCAAGGCCAGCCGATGTTTTTTCTGGCTGGCCCTTAAACACCATCAACACATGACGACTGCGGTTCAAATGCGCCTTTGGCGTCACCTTAACACTCAAAAATGGCTGGCCAGGATCATGGATAATGCTCCGCACGGTCGCCACTGGATAACCGACAGGAAATCGTCCGCCCAACCCTGAGCTAACCAAAATATCCCCCTCTTCAATATCCGTCGTAGCAGCCACATGAGAAAGCTCCAGCTCATAGAGTAAACCGACCCCCTCAGCGATAGCCCTGACACCGTTGCGGTTAACCTGAACAGGAATGGCATGATTACTGTCGCTGATCAGCAACACACGACAGCTGTAAGGGCTCACTTCTATCACCTGCCCAAACAAACCATAAGCATCAATCACAGGCTGACCAATAAAAACCTGATCTTTGCTTCCTTTATTAACAACAACATAGTGGTTTAAAGGCTCGGGAGAGACGCCGATAATCTCGGCAACCAGGACATTATCCTGCACCAGTGCAGTGGAATTGAGCAGCTCACGCAGGCGTACATTCTCGGTAGCCATAGAAGCGAGCTTTTGCAGCTTAGCCAGCAACACCAACTGCTCTGCGCGTAAGGCATTGTTTTCATCAAGCAGAGTGTCACGGCTCACCAGGGTATCCCCTCCCCAGTTGCCCAACCTGGCAGGAAGATCAGCCAGCCAATAGAATGGAGTGGCGATGGAAAGCAGCACAGAACGGGTATCATCAAGCCAGTGCAGGCGATGACTGGCAAAAATTAGCACAATGGAGAGCACGCACACCGCCACAATGCGTGCTCCGATAGAGGGACCTTTTACAAATAACGGTTTTATAACGCTTCCCTTTCATTATGTTCTGGAAAAATGCAGGACGCCTGTCTCTTCAGATCTAAATTCTGATCTAAAGAGGCGTTCAAACTATGGCAAGTTTACCATGCACTCAGGGAAGATGCGTCCTGCTCAGGAAGCTATTTTTATCGGCAATTTTAATCCGTGGAGAGCAGGTCAAGCTTATGAACGTCCATAATCTCCATCGCCTTACCACCACCACGGGCAACGCAGGTCAGGGGGTCTTCGGCGACCACTACAGGCAATCCTGTTTCGCCAGAAATCAGCCGATCCAGATCACGAAGCAAGGCTCCACCGCCCGTTAGCACAATACCGCTCTCGGCAATATCCGAGGCCAGCTCAGGGGGCGACTGCTCCAGCGCACTTTTAACCGCCGTAACGATCATCGCCAAAGGCTCCTGTAGCGATTCAAGAATTTCGTCACTATTGAGCGTAAAACTACGCGGCACACCTTCTGCCAGATTGCGACCTCGCACATCAATTTCGCGAATATCACCACCGGGAAAGGCACTACCAATTTCTTCCTTGATACGCTCAGCAGTCGCCTCACCAATCAAGCTACCGTAGGTACGGCGCACATGGGAGACAATAGCCTCATCAAAACGATCACCACCAACACGCACGGAATCAGAATAGACGATACCGTTCAGAGAGATAATGGCTATCTCGGTAGTACCACCACCGATATCCACCACCATCGAACCACTCGCCTCTTCAACTGCCAGACCCGCACCAATCGCTGCCGCCATCGGCTCTTCAATCAGGCGCACCTCACGCGCACCTGCTCCATAGGCTGATTCACGGATAGCCCGACGCTCAACCTGAGTGGATTTACAGGGCACACAAATCAGCACTCGAGGGCTCGGTCTGATAAAGCTGTTCTCATGCACTTTTGAGATAAAATGCTGCAGCATCTTTTCTGTTACTTGAAAATCGGCAATAACGCCGTCCTTCAAGGGCCTGATAGCAGTAATATTGCCCGGCGTACGACCCAACATCCGCTTTGCCTCACTACCTACCGCTTCAATAATTTTCTGTCCGTTGTGAATACGAATAGCCACCACCGAGGGCTCATCCAGCACAACGCCTTTATCTCGTACATATATCAGGGTATTTGCGGTTCCCAGATCAATTGAAAGATCGTTGGAGAACATGCCTCTAATTCGCTTGAGGACCATAGGATTTTGTCACCTTATAAAAAGCGCTATTACGAATATCTGCAAGCTGTGTAGCAGTCAAACTGTGCAGCGCTTTATACCAATAATTCAGGATGTTAGCGAGGATTTCTCGCAAAATGTTTCCAGTTTAGTCCAAACATTAGACCAAATTCACCGCATTGCCAGTCTACCTCATTCGGATTGCCACTTTAGTCACAGCATATTCCTTGCGACGACAGTACAGAGTCGGCCATAAATATGCTAAATTACGCCTCTTTTTTCAGCATGCAGGCTATCTCGCTAACTAGTGCCCATCCAGAAATTAAACAAAGAGGTCATGGCCAATGCTGATCTTGCGACTTAAAGGCCTTGAAAAGGACTAGGAGCTAGATTTGCGCTGGCCAGGAGCGGACTTAATTTTCGAAAACTTCCGGCTTCTGGTTAGGCACTAGCTACGGTATTTTAACCCTAGCATATTATGGCTAGAGGAAAT
>JAUXDF010000162.1 GCA_030618505.1 Spongiibacteraceae bacterium
ACGGCTCCCAGCTGACCACATATGCTAAAGCGCTTAAAGAGGCGGGCATCAAACGATTAAACATCAGCCTCGATAGCCTGAACCCGATCAAATTTCAAAAACTCACCCGTACCGGCGACCTGGACAGTGTTGTTCGAGGCATTGACGCCGCCTGCGAAGCAGGCTTTGATCGCATCAAACTGAATGCAGTGATACTGAAAGGTCGTAATGACGATGAGATCACCGATTTGGTGCGCTTTGCCGCCGACCGCAGCATTGATATGGCTTTTATTGAAGAAATGCCGCTGGGTAATATTGTTGAGCACGGCCGTCACTTAAGCCTCTGTTCAAGCGACGAGATTCGCGCCATTATTGAGCAAAGCTACTCACTACAAGAGTCCACCTTCGCCACCGCCGGCCCCTCACGCTATTATCAGCTGGCTGACAGCAACACCCGCATCGCTTTTATCTCACCCCACAGCCATAATTTTTGCAGTAGCTGTAATCGAGTGCGCTTAACCGCCGAAGGGCGCCTGCTTCTTTGTCTTGGTAACGAACACTCAGTTGATCTGCGTGCCGTTACCCGAAGTCACCCTGGCGAAATTGAGCCCTTAATGGAAGCTATCACCAAAGCTGTGATGAAAAAACCCGAACGGCACTATTTTGATAATGCCGACGAGCCTCAGCTAGTGCGCTTTATGAATATGACTGGCGGCTAAGGTTCCACTCTCTATAGCGCCACCTAAGCTAGACAATAAGCCAAAGCTTTCAACCTGCAGCAGATCTGCAGGCGCACTATGGCGGTGAATAGCTCTCTATCATTTTACCGAATACTTAACGCGTGCTCCACGCAACAGCCGATACAACAATACACTAATGATTAGCAGCAGTGGAACCAAGGCAATATTAATAACCTTCAGCTGTGCACCAAGCGCTTCAATATCCCTATCAAGCTGATGCCTGACATCACGCAGTTGTTTGCGTATCTGTAGTTTTTCCTGCTGAAAAGACAACAAAGCCTGCTCCTGCTCAGGGCTTAACAAAACATTGCTGCCCTCGACTTTTTTCTGCTCCAACTCGGCCAGCTTTTGCTCTGCTGCCTGCAGGCGGATCTGCAATTGTTTTTCCTTGTCCCGAAACTGCTCTTCTGCATCCCGGCGCAGTTGTTCAACAACATTAAAAGGTCTTGAAAATTGTCCACGACTGCGCACATTAATTAGCGCAGAACTACCCGAAAAATTATCCAATGCATTTATAACAAAGCCGGCATTATCCGCAAAGGGCGAAATTACCTGCTGACCAAAAAAATCCTGCACCTCTACCCACATCCGATCACTGAGAATATCGGTATCGGCAACCACCAACAGATGCACATCCTCGTTGCTGGAGATATGCCCCTTACCCTGGCGCTCAGGAAAAGCACTGGAAACTTTTCCTTCTATGCGTGCAGCAAGAGTGAAAATATCGCCAGAGGGATGAAAGCTCTGCATCAGTATTTCCGGATTACTAGCCACCTGCATCAACTCTGGCACCATCGCCATTGCCTCCCTTGAACTATAGAGCAGCGGGGTAAAGTTATTTTGACTACCCTCGACGGCTTTTAAAATACCAGCCGTCGATACATAAATACTCTCCAGACCTGTGCTTGTCACATCGTTATCACGCATATTTTCCCGATCCAGACCCAACACCCCCAGATGGCGCACCGGCCGCCCCTCGGCATTATTAACCATCAGCGCCTTGCCTGCATCCGCTAAGACCTCGGCGCTGAATGCCACACCCCAACTCGCTAACAGCTTGCTTAAACCCTCCGATATTTGATAAGGCATTGCCTGTTGATCCATTTCCGCCAAAGGATCAATAAACAAAATAAGCTTCCCTCCGGACAGCACATATTGATCAATGGCATAGAGCGCTTGCTCGGACAAATCTTTGGGCTGAATCAGCATCAGCAAGCCTATCTCCGGGCCAATTTCCTCCACCTCGTTATTCAGCAAACGAATTTGATACAGCTGATTTATCTGCGTATAGATCTGCCAGGGCGGACGGGGTTGCTGATACTGCAGATCAAAACCTCCCGAGATGCTAATACCCGAGATCACGCCAAGCAATGTCGGCTGTGGATGAGCCAGTTGATAAATTAATTTGCTGATTTCATATTCTAAAAAAGCCTCTTCTTCGCTGCGAAAAAAAGGCAAGGTCATCTGCTCGCCCTCGCCATTTATCGCCGCCAAACCAAAGTAAAGTTCATCCCCGGCAAGGTTTAATGGTATCGCCTGCAAACCATATTCCGCTGCTTGATCCTCTTCTTCGGAAAATGGTAAGGGTTCAACAAAATGAAGTTTTATTTTTCCCTCTGCATGCAAGGCATATTCGTTTAACAAGGAGCGCACGCGCTCGGCATAGTTTCTTAATTGAGGAAGGTCGCGAGCGACTTGCGTCGAAAAGAAAAAGTAAAAATCTATCGGCTGGTCGATCTCACTGATTACCTGTTTGCTACCCTCTGTCAGGGTAAATAATTTATTTTCAGTCAGATCAATACGCACATGAGTAAACAACGCGCTATTGAGGAGATTAAACGCCAAAAAAGCCAGCAGTAAAATAAACAGGCCAAGCCCCGAAACCCAATTATGCTTCATTGCCATCACTCCGCTTTATTTAATGCTATAAGAAGGGTATTTGCCGTCAACCAGGCCACAATCACCGAGACAAAATACAAGATATCTTGCAGTGAAATCACCCCTTTGGTAATGGAGTCAAAATGATTTAAAAAACTGATACTGGCTATGGCATCAATCATCCACAGTGGCGCCCAACCATAAAACACATCCAGCACCATGGTATAACCGCTCATGGTAAAAAGAAAACAAACCAGCAGTGACATCACAAAGGCAATTACCTGACTTTTACTCAGCGCCGACATACAACAACTGATTGCAAGAAACCCACCAGCCATTAACCAACTGCCTAAATAGCCCGCTAAAATAACGCCATTATCCGGCGAGCCAAGATAATTTACCGTCAGCCACATGGGAAAAGTAAGCAGCAAATTAAGGCCGATAAACACCCATCCGGCAGCAAACTTGCCAGCCACCCAAATCCAGCGAGATACCGGCAAGGTCATAATTAATTCAATGGTGCCACTTCTGCGCTCCTCCGCCCATAAACGCATTGCAATAGCCGGCACTAGAATCAGATACAACCACGGGTGAAAGGTAAAAAAGGATTGCAGGTCAGCCTGTCCACGCTGATAAAAATCACCCAAATAAAAAGTGAAAATTCCGCTCAGCATCAAAAAGATAACGATAAAAATAAATGCCAGCGGGGTGGCAAAATAGCCCAATAGCTCCCGCTTAAAAATCGCTAAAAAACTCCACCAGCCCGTCATCGCACCGCCTCCTGCTTTTGTTCCTGTAGCCGAGTAATACGCTGAAACACCTCATCAAGGCGTCCCCGTTCAACACTGATACTGTCAATGACCAAAGCCCGCTGGCGAATAAAATCATCTACCTGCGGATAGATAAACTGCCCTCGCTGCGCCAACACCACAATACGCCGGCCACACTCACTGATCTCGACCTCTGCAACACCGTCAATTCCGCCAAGCAAGGCAAGCGAGTCACAGGGTTCAGCGAGATGAAAATTCACCGCATTATGGTAACGTGACTGAGCCAATAACTGCTCCGGACTACCATCACTACACAGTTTGCCATCGGCAATAATCACCGCACGGGTACAGACTGCGGTAACCTCCTCAAGAATATGCGTCGAGATAATGACAATTTTATCTCTCGACAAATTTTGAATTAGCTCGCGCACATGCTGCTTTTGATTAGGATCAAGACCATCGGTTGGCTCATCAAGAATCAGCACTTTTGGGTCATGTAAAATTGCCTGCGCCAGTCCCACTCGCCGCTTAAACCCTTTCGACAAGGTCTCCACAGAGCGTCCCAACACCCCCTGCAAGGATACTTTCTCTACCGCCTCAGCCACTTTACGGGTTTTATCCACACCTCGAAAACCACGAATAGCAGCGATAAAATCAAGGAATTGCTTAACCGTCATATCACCGTAACTGGGCGCACCCTCGGGCAGATAACCAATTATTTTTTGCGCCTCAAGGCGCTGCTTTTCAATATCATGCCCACAGATTGACACCTTGCCTGAGCAGGGAGAGAGAAAGCCGGTGAGCATTTTCATGGTGGTTGATTTTCCAGCACCATTGGGCCCTAAAAAACCCAGCACCTCACCCTCGCCCACCTGTAGGTCCAGCTTGTCTACAGCGGTCACATCTGCAAAGTGTTTACTCAGTTGCTCAACACGGATCATTTTTTTGTTTACACTCCTGATACTATTGTTTCACTCGTATTAAATTGAACTTATTAAATCGTCTCTGGGTCAATGAAAGGTCTTGAATATAAATCAGACGTATATCAGCTGTTTCGCACAAGCAAAGAGTTTTATAAGATAAAGGGGCATGCTGTCAACAGTTAAAGTTTTTTGGATATGAAATTACAGTCACTAAAGGTATTTCCATGATAAAAGCAAACCGACTTGTCGCATTTGTTATCTCATTGCTACTGACGTTTTCCGCTCATGCCGGACTGCCGCTACAGGACAGCCAGGGCCGTGCGCTACCGAGCCTTGCGCCTTTACTGAAAGAGGTAAACTCTGCGGTGGTAAACATCTCAGTCACGCAAACGCAGCAAGCTTACAACCCGCTTCTTAATGATCCCTTTTTTCAACGTTTTTTTGATGTCCCCCGCAACTACCGCCAACAGCGCCAGGCTCGTAGCGCCGGCTCGGGAGTTATCGTTAATGCCGCCAATGGCACCGTTATCACTAATCATCACGTGGTCGATGGTGCTGATCATATCAAGGTTTCCCTCACTGATGGCCGCAGCTTTGATGCCGAGCTAATCGGCAGTGATCCCGAAGTTGATATTGCGGTATTAAAAATCAAAGCAAAAAACCTGCACCAATTACCACTGGCTGATTCTGATGATGCCCAAGTGGGGGACTTTGTAATTGCCATCGGCAACCCGTTTGGTCTTGGTCAAACCGTCACCACCGGTATCGTTAGCGCCATCGGTCGCAGTGGCCTTGGCATTGAGGGTTATGAGAACTTTATCCAGACCGATGCGTCCATCAACCCCGGCAACTCCGGTGGCGCATTGATCAATCTGCGCGGCGAACTGCTTGGCATCAATACCGCCATTCTTGCCCCCAGCGGTGGCAATATCGGCATAGGCTTTGCTATTCCCACCAATATGGCACAATCCAGTATCGGCCAAATACTGGAGCACGGCGAAGTAAAACGCGGACAGCTAGGGGTGTTTATTCAGGATCTTTCTCCTGAACTGGCGGAAGCCTTTAATATCGATAAAAATCAACAGGGCGTGTTGATCGCCAAGGTTCAGCCAGATTCAGCCGCAGCCGATGCTGGCATTAAGGAGGGTGATATCGTTACCACCATTGATGGCAAAAAAATTATCAGCTCAGCCAAGCTCAGGCACACCATTGGCATGCACCGTATCGGCAATAGAGTCAAAATTACCCTGCTGCGTGATGGTGATAAAAAGACCGTCAAAGTAAAAATTGGTAGTCTCACCACTGCTAACAACTCGAAAGCCATTTACAAAAAGCTCGATGGAGCCGAGCTACAAGACACACCCAACAAAGAAGGCGTGATTGTTAGCAAGCTCGCTCAGGGTAGCCCCGCCGCCTATTCGGGCCTGCGCCCCGGCGACATTATTATTGAGGCCAACCGCCAACGCATCCACACACTGGATGATCTACGCAAAACAGTACAAAACACTAAAGACAACTTACTGCTACGAATTAATCGTGGCGGGGCAGCACTTTTTCTGGTGATAAGGTAATTTTCAAGTCCGTAGGGTGCGGCCCCCGCACCAACGTACTCAGAGCCAAACAAAAAAGTAATCTGCAAAGCACTTGACCACATTAACCCAGAGAATAATTCATTTGAAAATGAACGCCCAACAATTAATTCAAGAGCTACAACTCGAAGCCCACATCGAAGGCGGTTTTTACCGACGTAGTTATCAGGCAGAAGCGCAACTGGATATACCTGGGCGAGGATCACGCCCGCTGCTGAGCTCCATCTACTATCTGCTCAGCAGCGATAGCCCTATCGGCTATTTACATCGCAACCGCTCGGACATTCTTCATTATTACCACGGCGGTGGGCCCATCGACTACTGGCTTATCTCACCTGCAGGAGAGCTGCAACGTGCCACCCTGGGTTATGACCTGGCCGCTGGCCAGCAGCTGCAATTAATCGTACCCGGCGGTTACTGGAAGGCCAGCCGGCTGCGGCATGAAAAACAGGCCCTGAAGCGGAGTGAAATATTCGATTACGGTTTAATCAGTGAAGCGGTGAGTCCCGGCTTTGACTATCAGGATATGGAACTGGCAGAAGCCCAAGTCATTCAATCACAATATAGTGAGCACTGGGATGAACTAAAATCTGTCGTAAAAGACGCTGAAAAACTATGACAGGCTTTAGACCTTATTCGGGTAGCTCCGGCGAATAAGAAAAATTGTCGGATAACATCGCCTGAGCGGTATAAGCCAGCATCGACAACAAACCCCAAATCAAACCCACCACCACGCCGGCATCAACAATACCACGCCAGGGCTGGCTAAACTGGCCGACGATAATGATCAGTATAATGATCATTGCGGTAAGGATAAAACGGGCGACCTGACGACTCTTGGTGGTATAAAAATAACTGGCACAAAACAGCGGCGCTAGAACCACATGTAGCAGATTCGGGTTAGCGTAAAGATATTTCACCCGTGCTGCTACACGCGGGGATGCACCTAACTGAAAGCCCTTGTAACCTTCGCTATAGGCCATAAACAATGTGTTCACCAACAACACCAGCCAGTGATACCACTCCAGGGTCAATGAAGACAGCTCCAGAGCATGGGGCGTTAAACGAAAAATAGCCCAGCCGAGCAACAGCGATAGACCCGCCACCCCCCACGTTGCACCAATAACACCTAACACTGTAATAAAAACCGCTGCGTACGAATCACCGAGAACATACTCTCCCACTCAAAACTGACACTACTCAAGAGCAGGCCGACTGAAAATAACAAGGCGAGTAGTGTACGGATTTTGTCTGGTATTTAATAGTGGTATTTCCCCACCTCAATAGCTGCTCTTCTCTCCCGCTTTTGTTATATTGCGCCTTAA
>JAUXDF010000066.1 GCA_030618505.1 Spongiibacteraceae bacterium
TGCAAGAGCAGCTGTTGATAGATTGTTGAAATAATAATTGTTAGCCTATATAACTAAATGCAGTGCATATAACATACTTTGTCTTGTCTTTTGTTGGAAATAGACTAAATAAATCCAGAGGTTATTGTTTTTTATTGTAGGGCTTAGGGTAAAGCGTAAAAAGTGTTTTCGGTATCAGCTCAGGGCTTTCTTAGTTTGTACTAAAAGCTGGCATTAGTAGAAATAATAGGCTGTCATGGAAAAGTGACTGGCATCAAGTTTTTCACCGCCCACATCACCAAGCTCCCTGCTTTCTTTGGTTTGGTATTCGATATTGGTTATACGGGCACCGATTATATAGCTTTCGTTAAATCGGTAGTTATACTCAACGATAAAGCCCATAGCATCCTCCATTTTTCGCGTTGAGGTGCCGTTTTGAGTGTCAATTTTTGCCTCGGGGGATAGGTGGTAGGTAAGGCCGCCGCCGATGCTTTGATTCTTGAAATTGTAGAGCAGCAGGAAATCCAGCGGAAAGCGCGAAATGCGAGACCTTCCATCCTTGTTATCATTGCTATTGTAGTGGATGCTGAAACTGCTTTGGAATGCCAGGTTTTCATCGGGAAATTCGTAGCGGAATCCACCACCGAAAAACCAGCCGCCACCTGATTTGACGGTGTCCTCATCGGTGTTTACCGAGTCCAGATCCCCCACGTACTCTCCGCCAATGGACACACCGCCCATCAGCATAGGGCGCAGGCTATCGATTTTGTTCTCCTCCTCTTTGCCATCGTTGACATCCCGTTCAGAGCGTTCCTCGACACCGCCGCTAAAGGGGGAGGGGCTATCAGAGGCGATTAGGGGGTTGCAGTAGCTTGAGGCTATTATTATTGGTGCGATAGCGCGTAATGCGCGGATTAACATTGTTATCATTCATTACTCCTGATGGTCGAGCACTAGCTTAACAGCTCCGTCGGGCTTGTAAATACGCAGACGTGGGCTATTTTTTGATGCCTAGCCGTTTGGCCAGGCGATGTAAGTTGCTGCGATCCATCTGCAATTCTTTGGCTGCCAGGGACCAATTGCTGTTGGTCTGTTTGACGGTATTTTCGATAAGCTGGCGCTGAAACTGGTCGACGATATCGCTATAGCTGCCATCAAGGGGCACGTTTCCAGTCGTACTGGCGAGGGTGCTTTGTGTGCCTTGATTGTTGTCGATATTGAGATGATGCAGCTCAACAATAACCACTGGGTCTCGGGCGTCACTCGCCGCTCTAAGTGCAGCACGCATGATTACATGTTCAAGTTCGCGTACGTTGCCTGGCCACTGGTAGCGGGTCAGAGCTGATAGTGCCTGTGGGCTCATGCGCATTTCCTTGCAATCCAGACGAATGCGCGCCTGATCAAGAAAATGGCCTGCTAATAAAGGGATGTCTTCGCGACGTTGTTCGAGGGTGGGGACCTTTAGCGGGTAAACATTAAGTCGGTGGTAAAGGTCGGCACGAAAGTTGCCATTTTTGACTTCTTCCTGAAGGTCTCGGTTAGTGGAGGCGATGATGCGAACGTCAACGGAGGTGTTTTTGTCCTCTCCAACACGCTGGATTTCCCCAAATTGAATGGCGCGAAGTAGTTTTGCTTGCAGCTGTAAGGGGAGTTCGCCTACCTCATCGAGTAAAATAGTGCCTTTATCGGCTAGTTCAAATTTACCCGAGCGCCCACGACTGGCACCGGTGAAAGCGCCTTTCACATGGCCAAAAAGTTCGCTTTCGGCGATTTGCTCAGGTAGCGCTGCGCAGTTGACATAAACCAGCGGCTGTCCCGAGCGTGGCGAGTGGGCGTGGATGGTACGGGCGACGATTTCCTTGCCGGTGCCGGTTTCCCCGCAGATCAGTACCGACAGGTCGGAATGGGAAACAATATCGACTTCCTGAATCAGCTGTGACATTACCGGGCTTTTGCCCATTAGCTCACCACCTCTTTTTAGTGCTTCAGCGACCAGATCTTTGGTGACCATGCCTCTGCGTTCGGCCTGTTCCTCCAGGGTTTCGATCAGGCGGGTGATACGAAGGGAGGCGGCAGCAAGGGCGACAAGGGTGGACAAGGACCAGTCATCCACCTGCTGGAAGGTGTCAGGCTCAAGGGCATCAAGTGTGATGATACCGGCAATGTAATTTTTGACGTAAAGAGGGGCGCCCATGCAGGCATGTACGGCAAGTTTGCCGGCCGAGTCGTTGGCCATTAGCCCGTCATAGGGATCCGGAAGCGGGTCATCCTCGGCGAACCGCAGCGGACCCTTGGCATCAAGAATAGCCTTTAGTCGAGGGTGATCCTGCGGATCAAAACGCTTGCCAATGACTTCGGCGGAGAGGCCGTTAACAGAGATGGGGATCAGTGAGCCGTTTTCGTAGGACATTAACACCACAGAGTCGCAATTCAGGGCTTTGCGAATGGTGTTGACAATATGGTCGCAGCGAGCCTTTCTGGGTAGGTCGGTAATCAGGTCGCGGGAGATGGCAAGAATGGCTTCGTTGGCGCCGGGCTTCACCTGATTAATTTCGCCAGTTTTGCGTGGCGCGGAGTTTTGTTTATTCATAGCAATGTTGTCAATTTTACCTATCGGTGTCTTATCGACAACGATAGCGGCTATTACTAAGCAAATCAATACTAATAATACAAAAACTAAATCGATGCTATGATTCTATAAAGTCCTTTTAAAACAAAATGTTAAGATATTTTTTTGGCAAGATTAAGATGCTTGTATAAGCAATATGTGAAATAAAACATGCATATTTCTTACATAAAATAGAATAAGGAGAAATTCTCGATGGTTTGTTTTGTTGTTTCTCGTCAATTTATTGAGCCTTAACTTTTGCAAGTGACTGCCCACTTATTAATCTGCGCTTGTGATGGATCAATTTTTTTCTTGTTGAGGCGCATATTCAGCTTGAAAAATAACCCAAAAGATAAGAAAAGTCTGAGATTAAGATCTTGGATACAGATTGGTGTCATATTGACAACTTTTGGCTTTTCTATGCGCCATATTTATTGTCCGCATAAGTTGATATCTATATAAAACAATGAGTTGTATTGTTGGTTCGTTTTTTGCTATATCCATGCCAGCGATAGGCGAATAAATCGCTGTCCCGTTTTTTTTGGGAAAACTGTTTGGCTCTAGGTCAAAAGAACTTTTGCTGACCGGGTGGTAGTTGATGCTACGGCATATCGTTATTTTACGCGCTGTGCTTGTTAGGTAGCTATCCAATGGCGGCAATATTATGGGGATTAAATGAAATGAAAAAAATGAAACTGGGTCTTTCTGCTCTGGGAATGACGCTTGGCCTGGCGGCTTCCGGCATCGCAATGAATGCCTCCGCTGCAGCGCCAACTCTTTCTGATGCAGATTTTGATAAAGCAAAATCCATGTACTTTCAGCGTTGTGCTGGTTGTCACGGTGTTTTGCGAAAAGGTGCAACGGGCAAGAGCTTGCTGCCAAAAGAAACCCTGAAGAAGGGTCAAAAACGCCTTGAGAAGATCATCACTCATGGTACCGATGGTGGTATGAACAACTTTAACGATATCTTCTCCAAAGAAGAGATCACCATGATTTCGACCTATATCCAGATGGAGCCACCGATTCCGCCAGAGATGTCTCTGGAGCTGATGAAGGAGCGCCATAAGGTATACATTGAGCCTAAAGATTACCCAACAAAGCCTTTACATGGCCTTAACTGGGAAAACTTTTTTGTCGTTATCGAGCGTGATGCAGGCAAGATAGCCATTATCGATGGTGATACTAAGGAAATCGTTGATCACATCGATGCCGGTTATGCGGTACACGTAATCAAAGCTACTGAGCATCACAAAACCCAAAAGCCAGTTAATGGTGTTGAGGGACGTTTCTGGTATACCCAGGGTCGTGACGGCAAGATGACCAAAATCGATTTGTGGCAGAAGCCCGGCAGCATGCTGGTAGCTGAAACACAGATGGCTTATGACGCACGTGACGTAGCGGTTTCCGGTGATGGCAAATACGTTATCGGTGGTGGTTACTGGCCTCCACATTTCGTTATTCTTGATGCTATCACTATGGAGCCGTTGAAGGTGGTTTCTACCCGTGGTACCAATGTTGATGGAGAGTATGTTAACGAAGCGCGTGTAGCGGCTATCTACACTACACCTAATGAGCCTACTTTTCTGGTAGCGGTTAAAGAATTAGGTCAAATGTGGCAGGTGGACTACACCGATCTTGATAACCTGCGTATTGAGCAAATCAACTCTGCTAAATACCTGCACGATGGTTTCTTCGATCCTACTGGTCGTTACTTCCAGATTGCTGCCAACGCTTCTGACAAAATGGTTGTCGTTGACACCAAAGAACGCAAGTTAGAGTCAATGATTGATGTTGGCACCAAGCCGCATCCTGGTCCTGGTGCTAACTGGACTGACGATAAATGTGGCCCTGTTGGTGCAACCACTCACTTGGGTGAAGGTACTGTGACTGTGTGGGGTAACGATCCTGCCAAGCATGCGAAAAATGCATGGAAGGTTTGCTATACCGTTGAGACTGATGGTCCGGGCGTATTCGTACGTACCCATCCAAACAGCAAATACGTTTGGGCTGACCAGACCAAAACACCTGATGTTGAAACTCAGCAGAGTGTTCAGGTCATCGACAAGAAGACCCGCGAAATTGTTAAAACTATCCGTGTAACCAAAGAAGATGGAAAAGCTGCGGTTCATATGGAGTTTAACAAGGACGGTACCGAGGTTTGGGTTTCAGTCTGGAACCGTAAAGACGCAGGTAACCCAACCGGTGAAATCGTGGTTTATGATGCGAAGACGCTTAAAGAGATCAAGCGCATCAAAGGTCTGACTACACCGACTGGTAAGTTCAATGTTTACAACCGTACTAATCACGTAACTTAAACGCTGTTTAATTGTGTGATGAACAGGCGGGTATGGATTTGATCCATACCCGCCTTTTTTGTAGTTGTGCTTGTGTAAAAAACGACTGGTTTTGTTGTCAAAAGCACTTTATGTTGTTGATATGACAACGCGAAAAGAGTGCTGGCCCGTCGGTAATGATGGTTTGTTTCGTCTTTTTTAGGGCAATAGAGCGGAGTGAATTAAAGCTGTGGGATGAATGCCTGATAAGTTTGCGCTGGATCAAGTTTGAATTTTGAAAAGCACAATTTTATGCCTGAAATGGTTTAGATCTAGAGTTTGTAGCTTATCTTTTGTGATGGTTGTCAGATAGACAACGCATTTGGGGCTTATTTGAATTTTATCCCTTGTGAATGTCAAAAAAACTATACATATCAATTTGTTGCTGTGTTGGTTTAGTTATTGCAATTGTTTTGTTAAGTGTCGATTTAATAGAAATAACGCGAGAGGGCGGTTAGTGATAATTTATCCGTTCCTGATGGAGGTGGCTTCCCAAAAGCATTGAGGGAAGCAAGGGGTTGTCGAAGTGATGGCCGGCCGTTTTGAAAATATTCAGTTGTTAACGACGTGGGGATAAGTGATGTCCGTAAATATCAAAGAATTACTGGGGATGAAATTGATTTGGGGGGCTTCAGTTGGCGCCGCACTGGTTTTTATCTTTATCGGTATTTTATTTTGGGGTGGTTTTAACTGGGCGATGGAGATGACCAATACAGAGGAGTTTTGTATTGGCTGCCATGAGATGGAAGACAATGTGTACGAAGAATATAAATCGACTGTGCACTACAGTAACCGCTCCGGTGTGCGAGCCACCTGTCCTGATTGCCATGTGCCCAAGGAGTGGACGTATAAGATCATCCGCAAAATTAAGGCATCCAATGAGTTGTGGCACAAGATGCTAGGCACCATTGATACGCGTGAGAAGTTTGAGGCGAAACGCCTGCAGTTGGCAAAAAACGAGTGGGCACGGATGAAAAAAACCGATTCTCGTGAGTGTCGTAACTGTCACAACTTTGAATATATGAGTTCCCCGCTACAAAAGCCCCGTGCGCGCAAGCAGCATACTAACGCTATGCAACGTGGTCAGACCTGTATCGATTGTCACAAGGGTATAGCCCACCATGATGTGCGAGACCTGCTAAGTGAAGAGGAGCTTGATGCACTGGAAGCGCCAAACCCTGAGAGCGCAAAACCAGAAGGCCATTTGCGTGAGGCGATGAATGACTATCAGCGGGCGATGGAAGAAAAAGAGAAAAATGGTGGTAGCAAAGCGCAGAAATGTCCTGCATCCAAGGCATCAGCAGCGCCGCTGACTGAGCCCTGTGAAAACCCATCTGATAATGGTGCAGCTGATGTTAGTGCTAGTGCTAGTGCTGGTGGCTTTGGTCTTGACTGGAGCGCTGCTCCCGAGCGCACTATTACCCTGATGTACCCAGGTAATGCATCGATGGAGTGGATTTTAGGTAAGCGCCATGGTGGTAAAAATGCTTTTAAAGCCGGAGATCGCTGTACTGATTGTCATGATGAAGAAATGGATGCTGTTGGTGAAAACGTAGTTACTGGTGCTAATAAATATCTTGAGAAAAAAGAAGGTATTCCAGGTAAGCGCGGTAGCATTCCTGTCAGTGTGCAGGCCTTATACGATGACTCCGACCTTTATCTGAAGTTTCAGTGGCCGGATGTGGAGCACGTGGCAATGGCGGATGTTGAGGGAGGCAAAATGGATCCTGAAAACGCCATGAAACTGGCCTTTATGTTTGCCAGTGATGATGTTGAATATGCTGCTCAAAGTGGTTGCTGGGGAACCTGCCATCATGATGCTCGCTCAATGCCTGATACGCCAGAGGCGGGTGCTTTAGCTGATATCTCAGCGCGGCTGAATGTGGACAATGGTGTAACAAAATACATCAAGGAAAGCCGCAGCAAAATAAACACTAAAACCCGAGGTGGCAAAAAACTCGGTGGCTGGGACAAGTTGCTGGATGAAGAGGAAATTAAAGCCGCTATGGACGATGGTTTGATAATGGATTTGATCCGTTACAAGAGCGGCAGCAAAACAGTAGAAGACGGTTTTATTCTTGCTGAGCGTGTAATGGAAGGCGGCCAGGGCGCTGAAGTTAATGCGGTGCTTAGCGGCGGCTACTGGACCGTTGAGGTTAAGCGTAAGCTGCAATCAGATCAGTTGGGTGATGTCAGCCTTGCGACAGATCAGCTTTACAATTTCGGTTTTGCCATTCATGACGATTACACCAATGCGCGTTTCCATCATGTGTCCTTGGGTTACAAAATCGGTTTTGATAATGCAGACGCTGAAGTAAATGCAGTGCGCGCTAAATAGTGCCTATTCAGAAATTAGACAAAGAGATCCTGGCCAGCGCAAATCTAGCTCCTAGGCCTTTTCAAGGCCTTTAAGTCGCAAGATTTTCGTTGGCCAGGAGCGGACTTAATTTTTCGAAAACTTCCGGCTTCTGGTTAGGCACTAAATAGTAGATTCGCTGAACTAGAGATTGTCTCAACGTTAATGGGAAATAGTTAAGATGAGAAAATGGTTTTTAGTTCAACTGTATTTTTTGATGTCTGTATTGTGTTCGACAGCAATGGCGGAGGAAGTTGTTGTTGAACTTTACAAATTTAAATTTATACCGCAGGAGCTTACCGTGAAGGTAGGCACCACAGTGAAGTGGTACAACAAGGAAAAACGTCAGTACCACAGTGTCTGGTTTAAAGAGCAGGGCGAAGAGCCTGGAGAGTATTTTTTTCCGGAAGAGTCGGTAACAAAAACTTTTGATAAGCCGGGCCGTTACCCTTATGTCTGCGAACCCCATGAAAAGAAAATGAAGGGTGTGATTGTCGTTACGAAATAATTAGGCAGCATTTGGTGCTTTGTAGTTGAGCAATAAGACAGAAGTGTGTGGGAGTTTATCAGTGAAGGCAGGTAGGTTAACAGCGGGTATGAATGGTAAATATTTCAACCTAATATTTCTTGCTGCTGTCTGCTTGAGTCTGCCTTATGTGAGTGCCCATGCGATGGCACAAACGATTGATGAGGCGCGTCAGCAGGAATTGCTGCATTTACTGCGTCAGGATTGTGGTTCCTGCCATGGCATGACTTTAAAAGGAGGTTTAGGCCCGGCTTTAACGCCCGAGGCACTAGAGGGGAAGCCGAATGACTATTTGCGCGATACCATAATTCTGGGTCGCCCAGAACAGGCTATGCCACCTTGGCAAGGCATTCTAAGTGAGGATGAAGTGAGCTGGTTGGTTGAACAAATGAAAACGGGATTAAATGACGGTGAGTCAAAATAATGCGTAAGTTTACCGCTCTGCTAATGGTGTTGTTGCTAAGTGCATGTGCCAGTGCGCCAGTAAAAGACGCACCGTTAAAAGCAGAACTAAAAGGTACCGGTGACCTGGGCTTGGTAATCGAGCGGGCCAGTGGTTCTATTCAGTTGGTTGAAACTACGGGCAATACTATTTACGGCACCGTCGATGGTCTGGGTGATCTTTCCCATGCTTCAGCCGTTTATTCACGTGATGAGCGTTTTGCCTACATTTTTGGTCGTGACGGTGGGCTAAGTCGAATAGATATGCTGGCAGAAAAGATTACCCATCGTGTTATTCAATCAGGTAACAGTATTGGTGGGGCAATTTCCCAGGATGGCGCATTGGTGGCGGTATCCAACTACACCCCCGGTGGGGTGAAAGTTTTCCGTAGTGATAATCTTGAATTGGTATTTGATCTGGCTGCTAATTATGAGGGAAGTAATACTGGCTCAAAAGTAGTCGGGTTGGTGGATGCGCCAGGACAGAAATTTGTTTTTAGTCTGTTTGATGCTGGAGAAATATGGATTGCAGATTTTTCAGAAAATTCGGCTGAGGGGAAGAGTGAAAGTAATCCAGTAATTACCAAATTTAAAAATATTGGTAGCAAACCCTATGATGGGCTGATTACTCCGGATGGACGTTATTATATTGCCGGCCTTTTTGGTGAAGATGGTTTGGCTTTGCTGGATCTGTGGCATCCAGAAAAAGGCGTAAGGAAAATTCTACCCAACTATGGCAGGGGCGAGCAGCGTTTACCCGTGTATAAAATGCCCCACCTGGAAGGTTGGGCAGTTGCCGGCAATAAGGCCTATATCCCCGCCGTGGGTCGCCATGAGGTACTGGTGGTCGATATGCAAAGCTGGCAACAGATTGGTGCAATCGCCGTTCACGGTCAGCCGATATTTGTTATGGCGCGTCCCGATGGGCGCCAGGTCTGGGTTAATTTTGCCTACCCTCGCAATGGTGTTGTGCAGGTGATCAATACCGAAAGTGATGCCTTGGTAAAAACATTGGAGCCTGGAAAAACGGTTTTGCATATGGAATTTACTCCCCGTGGTGAGCGGGTGTGGGTTTCGGTGCGTGATGACAATAAAGTGATTGTCTATGATACCGCAAGCCTGTCAGAGCGAGCGTTGTTAGATGCCAGCAGTCCCAGTGGTATTTTCTTTGCCAGTCGCGCTCATAGGATAGGTCTGTAGATAGTGATCATTAGTTATAGTTTGTTTTTGTTCTTGGAAATTTTAGCTGGATTAGATGATGAATGAATTAAGCCAGAAACTGATTGATCGTTACCAGAAAGGTTTTCCGCTGAGTTCGCGTCCGTATCTGACCATGGCCGATGAGCTGGGTGTGACTGAGACGCAAGTGTTGGAAAGTCTTGCCGAGATGAAAAGCGAAAAAATTATCACCCGTGTTGGTCCCGTTTTTGATCATCGAAAAGCGGGTGCGTCAACTCTGGTGGCGATGTCTGTGCCGCAGGAGCAGCTGAATAAAGTGGCCGAAAAAGTAAACAGTTTTGCGGGCGTCAACCATAACTATGCCCGTGAGCACCATTACAATCTCTGGTTTGTAGTAACCGCTAAAAATCAAAAAATGTTAGAACAAACAATCGTCGAAATAGAAAATGCAACCGGCTACTCCTCGATGCCTTTACCGATGGAGAGATCATTCCATATCGATTTGGGTTTTAAGATAGATTGGGAGAAGAATAAATGTCACAACTAGGATTGAATGCGCAGTTAAGCAGTAGTCAGCAGGAGATTTTAAAGCTCGCGATACAGGACGGTTTGCCCCTGACCTCCCAGCCCTATCAAACCATAGCGATGGCTCTGGGTGTGGCGGAAGAATCAGTGATAGCTACTTTGCAGGACTGGAATGATAGCGGTTTAATCAAGCGCTTTGGTTTGGTGGTTAATCATCGCCGTGTTGGCTATCGAGCCAATGCGATGGTGGTCTGGGATGTGCCTGATGAGACGATAGAACATATTGCCGGACATTTTACTCGCGCAGAAGAAGTTACCCTGTGCTATCAGCGCCCTCGTATGTTGCCAAAATGGCGTTATAACTTGTTTTGCATGATACACGGCATGGATCGTGGCACTGTCTTAGGACAGATCGCCAGCCTTGTAGAGCGACATCAACTGGAGCATATCCCCCGCGATATTCTTTTTAGCTACAAACAATTTAAACAATGCGGTGGACAGTTCGCTGGTAGCGCGCTGCCAGCTGGGGTGTCTCTTGGCTAAGATGGCGGAAAAAGATGCGACTGTTGAACTCGATGCCGTTGATCGCCAGATCATTAATGAGTTGCAACGAGGTTTTCCTATCGTAGAGGAGCCTTATAAAGTTGCTGCTCAACAATTTGGTATAGAAGAAAATGAGTTGATAGCCCGTCTGCAGAACTTATTGGATGAGGGAGTACTGAGTCGCTTTGGGCCAATGTATCACGCCGAAAAAATGGGCGGAGGTTTGAGTCTGGCAGCGATGAAGATTCCCGCGAAAGATTATGAAAGGGTTGTTGAGCAAGTGAATTCCTTTGATGAGATCGCCCATAATTACGCCCGTGATCATCAATTGAATATGTGGTTTGTGGTGGCAACAGAAACGCCTGAAGAGGTTGCTCGGGTGATTCATTCAATCGAGCAGAAAACAGGTTTCCCTGTATTTAATATGCCCAAGGAAAAAGAGTTTTTTGTAGGTTTGCATTTTTCTGTGTAGTTAGTGCCCATCCAGAAATTAGACAAAGAGATCCTGGCCAACGCAAATCTTGCGACTTAAAGGCCTTGAAAAGGCCTAGGAGCTAGATTTGCGTTGGCCAGGAGCGGACTTAATTT
>JAUXDF010000124.1 GCA_030618505.1 Spongiibacteraceae bacterium
ACCCGCACTTGACCAGTTAACTGCCTCGTCATAAATGTTAACGGTAGCAGTTATAAGTTGATTGTTAACACCGAGAAAGACCACCGTAAGAAACTTGGCATCACCTTCCTCAACAACAGCAACATTTAGAGCGGTTTTGCCCTGCGGCTCATTAATGAAACCATACTCCCGATAACTACCATTTAAATAGAGAGAGATGCTGGCCTGCGAGCCACTAGCCCAAATAAGCTCATCAACATTGTCACCATCGATATCAATAAACTGGTAAAGGTCGCCGGCTTTAATAGTCATAGGCAAGGGGATGTTATTTTCATTTAGCTTGAATTGCTCCACCGCTTCATCATAGTACCAGCGATACACTTCTGCCCCACGCAGGGAAACAATTTCTTTTCTGTCTTGGCTATTCCCATCAAAATTAGCTAAGGCCAGCTCCTTGAATTGATTATCTTCACCACCAAAGCCCGAAGGGTGGTGCCACTCTGTATTGAGTTTATCGCCATCAATTACATCACCATTTAAAGCGACTATCTCCAAAGCCGGATCATCATCGACATTACCAACAACGATACGCTCATAGAGATCAGAATCCGAGGACCAGGTTTCGACAAGGTTGTGATCAAATACCCGAATCTGCTTTGGATCCATGGAACTTAAATAAATAACTTCGTCATCTTTATCACCATCACCTAATAAATCAGCACTAAACAATCGATGGCGCAAATTCGTTGAGGTATCAAACCCAAGAAATTTACCGGCTGAAGCGGCACTGCTATTGGGGGTAACTACTCGCAGCGAACCATTCAATTCTCCATCCACAGTTAACACCAACAGCGCATCTCCGTCGGCTTTTTTCAGTCTCCTCACCGCATAGGGTTTTTCCAGGCCGGCATAGAACCGAAAGGGAGAAGCCCAACTAAAATCCACCTCACCATTGCCATTCAGGCCCTGGGCATAAATAAAACTATCCGCATTAGCATATAAAAGTTCATCATCACCATCTCCGTCAAGATCAAAAAAACCAGACCCTGCGCTGGAAAGTGCAGCAGCACCAGAAAAAGACTTAACACCCTTGGCATTAATATTCTGCTTGGCAATCATCGTGGGCAATTGATAATCCTTCAAAGACAACTTCACGCCATATCTTTCTACTGAGTGGCTATCCTGATTGCTGACAGCAACAGAAAGATAGACGGCGGTATTGCCGCCAAAAAACTGTGCCTCAGGTGTCCAGCTGACCAAACCACTTTCTGCATCAATACTCGCTTTACCAGCCGAGGCAAGTATTGAATAGCTCAACTCACCCTCAAACCCTTCGTCAACAAAAGTCTGTAGCTCGATAGTATCTCCTGCATTCACAACATTAGGACCAGCAATAATAAAACTCGGCGGCGCCAGTAATGAATGCAGCGGAAACTCCCTGAAAATCGCGTGCTTGCCATCACTGACGGCAACTTTTATCACAAAGTCGCCGCCAATCACTATTTTCATTGTCACGCCGGTGCCGCCGGTTTTCGTGAAGGAGTAATACCCAGGGGTTGGGTCATCTTCGGGAATTTCAGGTGCTACTGGTAGTGACCAGTCGATGTTAATAAAGTTGTAATCTGGATCATAAGAGCCCGCCGCATCCATTAATAACAGTTTGGTTGAGCGGTCAAAAATCCCACCGGGATTAGTGGAGACAATAACCGGCTTGCAAGCGTTTACCGATTGGTTATTCAAGTTACCCAACCAATCTGAAGGCACCCGCTTAAAAAAAGCTCCGAACTCGGAAAAAACACTTAACTTGGTATGAAAAGCACCCGTTAATTTATCCTTGTAAGAGGTAATATCGATAACCCTACCCTTATCGCCGGTCAGCTTAAAGATACTGGATTGGCTAACAAAACCTTGTTGACGACCTAATGTCAGTTTATCTTTACCGAGAATGGTAATATCTGCTTTTGGAGTAGGCGTTTCTTCTTTAATTAACGGAAGATCAGTCGCGGTTAGTTTATATTTGGAAGGATAAGCAGCACCGGCACCCACCTTCCAGCTAAGGGCGAAATTTTTGAATACCGCTTTTTTACCGCTCTTTTGGTTAAGCATGGTAAGGTTCGACAGCGCCTCGGCCTGCGCCAGGCTAACATCACGCGGAAAAAGTTTTATCCGTACATCACCATCGTATTGATAGTGTTCCTCGTAGTTATTGGCCGCATGTGCCGCTAGCAGCTCATAGGCTACGCGGGCGGGCTCATCACTGCTATTTTTCCATTCAGCAACCAGGCTAGCCAGTTTCTGGCTAAGATCGCGATTATCGCTCTTGCGGTATCGCTCTGCTTTATCCAGCAGGCTGTTCAAAATCCCGCGGTCACTTTCATTATTCATTTTAGCCAGCACTGAGTCGCGATGGTCACTACAGTTAAGAAAAGGAGCGATATTCTCATTGCGGGCATTAAATTTCAGGTCACTAAACGATATTTCGTAACGATGCATAATAGTCGTTTTGCCGTTAGCACTATACGCCTTGATGATTTTGACCTGCAGAGTACCGTCGACCCACACTTTGGACATAAAGGGATCCTTAACAACATCGCTATTGGTCGGACCGGGAATAACCCAAGGGATGGTACAGTCGTCAAAAGTAATCTTTATGCTACCCTCGGAGGTAGCAGGATCCTGCTCGGAACGATCGATACTGGCACAACGATAACGAGAGCCCCACGAGGTCAAACCGAAGACGTTAGAGGCAGCAAGATGACTAACAAAATCCGATGCGTCCACAGACACCTTGGCAGCAAATTCTGCTGTGCCATCGGCCTGTATAGTCAGCGGCTTTTCAAAGCTGGGGTTTTCATCAGTAGGGGCAGATTTACTGTCACTGCCACCACCGCAGCCAGTGAGTAAAAAACTCCCAATTAATATTATTGTTAGCAGACGTGATGCCCGCGTCAAAATTCCCATGACAAGCCTCTCTGGGGTCAAGTATTCAATAGGTTTAGGCTTTTTCAGAAACGGTGCCATCTTAAACCGGGCAGGCTCACTACTTATCCTGAAGGCTAGGTCTTGCCTTTCCCCTTAGCTTATATTTTTCCGGCCTTTATTCTGATGCCTGTATTTATACCAATACACATTCCGGCACAACAATTCCATTTCTTATGCTTATGGAGACTAAGTGTGCCAGATTCAAATAACTTTTGCTCAGCCAATTGGCTATTGATTAACCGTTTTTATAACCTGTGCTTATTAAGACCGCAATAAATGCGAATAATTCCCTTTTTTATTCCCAAATCGGGCAAGTAATAGATCAATAAAGTCTATTTACGGGCATAGGGGAGAGGGGCTTTTCTCCTTCTGCCGCTTGCCGGAGCACCCAAAAAGCGGACATTTGTAGCCTTTGGCTTATAAAAGGGCAGGGTGGGGGTGAAATAAGGCTGTAAGGCTTATAATTAGCGACTTCGACGCTTCCGGATGGAAACTAGTTAGTGCCCATCCGGAAACACAATTTCTATAGTCCCCTCTCCTTTAAGGAGAGGGTTAGGGTGAGGTAAAAAGACTATAAAAATGCTACTTTTTGAATTCGATTTTCCCTCACCCCGGCCCTTTTACACCCTGTTTTAGGTGCTCCCAAAGGGAGAGGGCGAAAAACAGCCATTTCCGGATGGGCACCAGTTAAAGGTATTTGAAGCTTACTATGGCGCAAGTATCCGCTTAATTTGCGCCAGCACTGGCTGATAATCTTGATACTCACGCACAATAGCATGCCTTTCTCCCCCGTGCTCCAGCACCAGTGAGGGAAAACCTTCTGCCCCCAACTCTTTCGCTAGCGCTATCTGAGCCTGTAACTCCTTATGGGTGGCAACGGACTCCAGGTCATTGGCAAAACGATCCAGATCCATCTCCAGTTCCTGGCTATATAGATCCCAGGCCAGGCTCAGTAAAATCGGCTGATCCGAAGGGTTTAGCGCTCGCAGGTAATAGGCTTGCTGAATAGCGTCTATCATCTGCTCTTCACACTGTTGGTTTTTTGCCGCAATCACCGCCCTACAGGCAATATAAGTAGAACGTCGAGGCTCATTATTAGTCCAAAAATCAAAATTAAACTCGGTGCCCAGCTTCGCCTGAATTTCTCGCCAGTAGCCCTGTATCTCCGCTTGTAAGTCCTTTGCCATCGGCAGGTTGCTATCACAAGCCAAACCTCCCGCCACATACTCTACCGCAAGCTCATCGGGAAGGTGTTGCTGCAACTTATCCCAAAGCGGGCGATGAGCCCAGCACCAGCTACACATCGGGTCGTGGATGTAATACAGGGTTGAACTCATAATGTTTCTCTTTTCGAAAATTTTAGCGATTAAAACAAGGTAAGTGAGTCGCCGGGTTTCCAGGCCTGTTGTTTCTTCATCACCGACAGGAACAAATCACTTTCAAGCAAACTCTCCAGCCACTGTTGCACATTTTTATACGGGCTGTTGTAAAACCACTCTTTATCCACATGCGCAAACTGGCGGATAAAAGGAAAGATCGCCATATCGGCAAAACAAATTCGATTCGCCAGCAAATACCGCTGTGAACTCAAACGCCGCTCCAGGGCCTGGAGAAACACCTCGCCCTGCTGACGATAATAAAGCTGTGGGGGTTCAGTATTCCTGTCTGCGTATTTATAACGATCCAGACAGCCTTTAAATTCAGTGTCATTTTCCTTAACGATATTTTTTATTTCCACTAAAAACTCATCGTCAAAATCTAGCCAGCCACCAACATCATTTTTCTCCAGCGCCCAAAACATAATATCGACACTTTCATCAATAACCCGACCATCCGTCAGCTGTAATACGGGCACCGTTCCCTTCGGGGATATTAGCAGCATTTCTGCCGGCTTCGCCCCTAATATCACCTCCCTTAACTGCACCTGAACACCACTAACTTTAATAGCAAGCCGGGCTCGAATCGCATAGGGACAACGACGAAAGGAATATAATATGGGTTCCATAAAAGGGCAGAATGACGCTGAGACTCAATGACGGCTATCATACCACGCATAATCCCGCCATCTCTTGCAAAAAAAATGCCTCAAGCTAACGGTATCGTTATCAAAAACAGGAGCGTAGCCGTTACATTTCCCTACCCCGCATCCTCCTTCTTTACTTCTTTTTACCTCGCTCGCTATAATGCGCTAACTCAAAATCGATCTCCCTTAATTCACAGCGCAGCCAAACACCCAATGCACATTGTTTTTGCCACCATGCAATACGGCGCCAACTACTATCAAGGCACCGAGCGCTATATACATAACCTGTCCAATGGCCTAATAGCCGCCGGGCATCAGGTAAGCATACTCAGTGGCGACCCAGAACAGCAACACAGCGCAAGCGACATCGGAGAGCCTATAACAGGCAGTGATCCCAGCATAATTAAAATCCCCTCCCCCAGCTGGGCCACGGTATTAGGAAGCGATAAAGACGTATTTCGCCAAATCCTGAAAAAGCTAAAGGCCGACATCTTCCATCTGGTTAACCCCGGGCACATTGGTGTCAACGCCATTTTTGCCGCCAAGGAGCTCGGATTAAAAACCCTGATTACGGTAACCGACTTCTGGTGGCTCTGCCCCAAACACACACTGACCAACCAAACCGGCGAACTCTGCGAGGGCAACAGGCCAGCAAAGGAGTGCAGGCGCTGCATAGCCAAAACCCACGTCAACCCGACCTATAGAACACTGGCCAAACTACCAATCACCGGCCCAATGGTCAGCGGCTCGCTAGCAAGAAAGCTAAAACATCAGCATCTTGAAGAGCACTGGGAAAATCGGCCTGCTTATCTACAAAAAGCCTTTGATTCAGCCGATCATGTCATCGTCCTGTCACGCACTGCCCAGCGCTATCTGGACGCGAAATATCAAATAAATGCGAGCAGCCAAATTTCTGTCGGCTTGTCGGAGCTATGGTTTGACGATATCAGCGACTGGCAGACAAAGGATTTCACACAACAGACAGCACAGATCGCTTATGCTGGCACTATTGCCCAGCACAAAGGCTTACATATTCTGCTGGAAGCTATCGCCAAACTGCCTCAACACAAGATAAAATTAACAATTGCAGGATCTGGCAGTGATAAAACCTACATGAAACGGGTCAAAAAGCTGGCATTGCCTTTAAGTGTTGAGTGGAAGGGGCAGTTGGAGCAGCAAGAGATGCGGGACTTTATTGATCAGGCGGATTTGGTTGTGTTGCCAAGCCTTTGGTCGGAAAACCAGCCCCAGGTCATACTGGAAAGCATCGCCCGCAATACCTGTGTGATATGCTCCGATGCTCCGGGAGCCGCTGAACTGATTAATCCGCAATACGTCTACAGCGCAAATAGCGCCGAAGCGTTAAGCAACAAGCTCTCAAGCTGGCTGGTAAAACCAAGCTACAAACCCGCCTGCACAGCATCAAACATTGACCAAATGGTTAGTAAAACTGACCGGCTGTATCACAATTTAGTTAGAGGTTAATTTTGTTTTTAGTTGAAAAACGCTATCGCGACGTTATTTATTACAAAGCGCAGGTTCACCTTCGCTCAGAAGCATCCAAGACTTACTTAAGTTTTTTGTGGTGGGCATTCGAACCGATTATTTCGATGGCGATTTATTATGTAGTGTTTGGGCTTATCTTTCAGCGCGGTACGGAAGATTTCATTCCCTTTCTTTTGATCGGCTTGGTGACCTGGCAATGGTTTGCTAATACCGTCAGTCATTGCTGTAATTCGATAAACAACAATTTGGCGCTAATATCACAGCTGAACTTTCCAAAGATTATTCTGCCAAGCATTAATGTAGTGATGGATACCTTCAAGTTTTTGATTGTATTTTTACTGCTAATTATCTTTTTATGGGCCTACGGCTTCGCACCCACCATCGCCTATCTGGCACTACCGCTGGTACTGCTAACTCAACACCTTTTTAATGTCAGTATAGCCAACACCGTAGCCGCTATCGTTCCGTTTGTACCTGATATGCAAATCATCATTAGCAATCTGTTAAGAATAGCCATGTATTTATCCGGTATTTTGTACTCGATAGAGCAGCTACCCGAGCAATACCATATTTACTTTGCATTTAACCCCATGGTGATGATTATCGACGCCTACCGCGATATTTTAATGCACCAGCAATGGCCGCAGTTTCAACAACTGGGCATATTTGCTCTGGTTTCATTTATCGGCGTTGTGCTTAGTACCCTGCTGATGAAAAAGATGGATCCGATCTATGCACGGGTATTAATGCAAAAATGACCAGAGATAAAATCAGCAGTGCAGAGACGAGCGACCCTGAATTGAATGATCCAAAAAAGAATGATGCAGTTCTGACACTTGAAAATGTCGGAGTAACTTATAAAAGCGGCCTACCGATTTTTCGACAACGCTCGGTACATGAGGCGCTTAAAGATATCTCCTTTGAACTTAACCATGGTGATTCTCTCGGTATAATCGGAAGAAATGGCGTGGGTAAAAGTACGCTGCTGAGAATTCTTAACGGAATTATCAAGCCTGACAAAGGCAAGATAATTAACCATGGTTACAACACTGCTTTACTCTCTTTGACTGTGGGCTACGATAATAACGTCAGCGGTCGTAATAATGCTATATTAAGCGGTATGCTGATGGGAAAAACCAAAGAAGAGATGATAGCCAGCATGCCGGATATCATTGAGTTTTCTGAGCTGGAAGAGTTTATTGATCATCCGGTGAAGAATTATTCCACGGGGATGAAACAACGACTGGGCTTTGCTGTTGCTACGCAGGTGAAAACGGATGTTTTGTTAATAGACGAAATACTTGCTGTGGGAGATGCGCGCTTTAAGAAGAAATCTGAGGCGGTTATGCGCAAAAAAATTCTCTCCGGTGATACGGTGGTATTGGTATCTCATAATGCGAAGACGATTACCTCGTTGTGCAATAAAGCTGTTTGGATTGAAAATGGGGTTGTTCGGGAACAAGGGGATCCTGATAAAGTTATTAAGGTTTACGAAGAGTATATAACTAAATAAGATGCGTATTCTTATCTACGAGCCACTACCCGACCACACCAAAGCACCTATATTTGCTAATATTGCATTGTCGTTAATTA
>JAUXDF010000437.1 GCA_030618505.1 Spongiibacteraceae bacterium
ACCAACTTCACCAGAGGCAGGCGTTTTGATATCCATCACAATTGAAACCCGCTCATCCACCTCAGCAATAGGCAGCGCTCCACTGGTCTCCAGCGACACCTCGCCGCCACTTTCTCCAAGCCAATCACACAACTCAGTTAACAAAGGCAAACAACTCTGCTGAGCCAAAGGTTCCCCACCGGTAACAGTAATATATTTTGCGCCATACTCGGCAACCTGAGCCAGCACAGCCTCAACAGTAAATATCTCTCCGCCCTGAAAGGCATAAGCCGTATCACAATAATTACAACGCAAAGGGCAGCCCGTCAGGCGCACAAATACTGTTGGCAGCCCAAGCGTTTTTGTCTCACCTTGCAGGGAGTAGAAAATCTCTGTAATTCTTAGGGACTGTTCTTTTATCATCAGCTGTATCCAGCGAGACTTTCAGCCAACACACAGGTCAGCATTCAAAAAGCGGCTATTTTAACAAAAAGAAGAGGTCGTCTGGCAACAAACCCTGACTAATAAAGGAACAATAGGAGCGAACACTCATCAAGCTAGAAATTTTTCTGCAGATAATCCTGCGCAAGTTTTGCCGCCGAGCTACCACCGTTTTGATCAACAACTCGCTTTAGCAACGTTTTGGATTTTGCTGACTCACCTTGAAGGTGATAGACCTTAGCAAGCTTAAACATTGCATCAGGTGCTTTGCGATGCTCCGGGTATTGATCCAGCATCTGCGCAAAAGACTGTCTGGCTGACTCCAGATCAGGATCCAGCAAATACAGTTCACCTAGCCAATAAAGCGTGTTGGGAAGATAACGACTGGCTGGATAATCCTGTATAAACTGGGAAAAAGCCTGCTTCGCTTCTTCAAACTGCTGAGCGCGAACCAGGTCATAGGCAGCCTTATAAGCGGCAGTTTCATCACCACTGAGAGGAGCCGATTGCTTAGAACTGGTTGCAACAGAGGCAGAGGCCGATACTGACGCTCCTGCTACAGCCGCCGGATTAGAAGACAACTCACTGATGCGCTTATCAAGACTCAGATAGTCATCCAATCGCTGTTGTTTTAACTGACGGACAAGATGCTGCTGCTCTTCAACAATACCACGCAGCTGCATTACCTCATCCTGCAACAATTGCAGTTGGTGAAAAAGCTCGCCCTGAACGTTACGGGCCGATTGTTGAGGTGCTGCTGTCGCGACAACAGGCTGAGCCATAGCTGCGGAACCGCCGTTAATTGCGGCACTCGCCTCAGCACTGGCATCAACCACAGTCACTTGGGCATTAACGAAATTTGCCGACAAAGATAGAATCAGTGTCGGCAGTAGTACTTGCTTTAGCAACTAAGTTTTCCTTACTTCAGCTCAACTCGGCGATTCATTGACCAGGACTGGTCATTCTGGCCAAAGGCAACCGGCTTTTCTTCACCGTAGCTAATAGTCTCAATGCGAGAGCGATCTACACCCTGAATAGCGAGATAGTTCGCTACGGCCTTGGCACGACGTTCACCAAGAGCCAAGTTGTATTCACGAGTACCGCGCTCATCAGCATGTCCTTCAAGACGAACAACACCGGATGTATCACGCAGACGGGCTGCCTGTGCATCGAGTGCTTCACGGCTATCTGCTGTTAATGCTGACTGATCGAATTCAAAATAATAGACTGTTTTCAGAGCGCTGGCATCAGTTTGATCTCCAGCCATGCTCTCACTGTTTAAACCACCATCGGCGCCAGTACC
Organism: Spongiibacteraceae bacterium; assembly: GCA_030618505.1. GTDB lineage: Bacteria > Pseudomonadota > Gammaproteobacteria > Pseudomonadales > PIVM01 > JAUXDF01. Next base: position 1,724 of record JAUXDF010000437.1, read on the forward strand.
TGTTGAGGTAGCACCAGAGCTTTGGTCACTGCCAGCCATATCACTGGTGGAACCATCGCCATCGGCGGTATCGGTAGAACTACATGCTGTAATCACCAGTGATGCAACAATGGCGGTCATTAATTTGCCTAGCGTTTTTAGATCCATGTTCATCTGTTTATTCCCACCCGTTAGTCTTCTTTAATTAGTGCGTTAAAATGGCGACCATGCCGGTTCGCGTACATCCCTGAATTTCGATGGCAGGTGAAATCTCACGCTCCCATCGATGGATACAGCCGCCAGAATACCTTGCCCCTGACGTTGCGTCGCATACATTACCATACTTGCATTCGGTGCGATACTGGGAGATTCGTCTAATGAGGTCTTGGTCAAAACATCTATAGTACCTCTGCTCAAATCCTGCACAGCAATGTGAAACTGTCCACGTTTTCGATGCACAATCACCAAACCACGACCGTCCGGTAAGGGGCGAGCACGCGCATTATAGTCGCCATCATAGGTCAGCCTTTCCACCCAGCCAGTCGCCAAAGTAACCTGATAAATTTGCGGCTTGCCACCTCGGTTAGAGGTAAACACAATGGATTTACCATCCGGCATCCAGCTAGGCTCGGTATCAATAGAAAACTTTTTAGTAAGTCGCGTCAGCTTCTTGCTGGCCAGATCCATAATGTAAATTTCCGGGTTGCCATCTTTGGACAGTACCATCGCCATTTTTTTACCATCCGGGGACCATGCCGGCGCACTGTTCAGGCCTCGAAAATTGGTCAGGCGTTCTCGCTTGCCCGTAGCCAAAACTTGACGATAAATTCCCGGGCGGCCACCCTCAAAAGACACATAGGCGATCTCTTTTCGATTAGGGGCCCATGCCGGGGATAAAATAGGCTCATCAGACTCCAAAATCAGCCGCGATCTCGCGCCATCGGCGTCCGCTTTAATCAATCGGTAGCTGAATTTTGCACCACCAAGTCTTTTGGCGGAAATATAAAGGATTTTTGTCGAGAAGGCTCCGCGCACACCAGTCAGCTTCTGGTAGACCTTGTCACTGACAAGATGCGCTAAATCTCGCAGCTGACTAACCTTGCCACTGGCTCGCTCAAATACAATACGCTCCTGCTTGAGCACATCAAAAAGCTCATACTGCAGCTGAATTGGCTTATCACCACCCACCGACTTCAATTTCCCAACCAGCAAGTACTCAATACCCAGCGCGCG
>JAUXDF010000019.1 GCA_030618505.1 Spongiibacteraceae bacterium
GAGCCGGGGAGAAAAAACATTGGAGTAAATGAGACCGCTGTTGTTAATACTGCAAAAATTACTGGTTTGGAAATTTCCTGTACGCCAATAATGGCACCTTTTTCGCCTTTGGAACCTAATGTATGATGGCGGTGAATGTTTTCACCGACGATGATCGCATCATCAACTACGATTCCAAGCACGATTAATAGAGCGAAGGTGGATATCATATTGATACTTCCACCGCTAAGATACAGTATTACAAAGCCGCCCAAAAATGCGACGGGTATGCCAAGGGATACCCACAAGGAGAGGCGTAAAGTCATAAACAATAATAAGGTAATAAATACTAGTGCCAGACCGCTGATTGCATTGTCGACTAAAAGCTCTATTCTACGCTCAAAATATTTAGCCGTATCGCCATCGATGCTTACCGTAATCCCTTCAGTAAGTTGTTGGTTTTTCTTTTCAGCATATTCGTGCAGGGTCTGAGCTAAGTCTAAGAGGTTTTCTCGATCGCCTTGCCCTATATTTAGCATGATGGCGGGTTTACCATCAAAAAATGTTTGCTGGTTAGTTTCAGTAAGACCGTCACGGATAGTTGATATATCTCCGAGAGAAACATGGCCGCCATCGGGTTGAGCAAGGAGAATCAGATTGCGAAAATCTTCTGCATTATAGGCTTGTCCTACTGCTTCAACTGAAATGCTTCCACCGCTGGTAGAAACAGAGCCACCAGAAGCCTTCATGGAATTGCGCCGGATAGCTTGGGCTACACTCGCCAGGCTCATGTTATAGCGTTGCAGTTCTTCCTCGGACACTTCAATAGAGATTTCGTAACTTCTGTTACTTCTAATTCTGACTCGGCTAACTCCGAGATTAATCAGTTCATCACGTACATTGCCTGCAATAGTTTTTAGCGTCGCATAATCAGCATTACCTGCTATCACCAAGCTGGCAATATTATTGGGCGCTTCGGTGATTTTAGTGATGGGTCTTGCTACGGTGCTTGGAAATGAGGAAATGGCGCCAACATTACCCTTTATTTTATCCAGTAGATCTGCACCGTCTATGCCGTCCTCTATGTTCATGGAGATGATGCATAACTGTTCTTTTGCAGCGGTGTGAAAGTCCTTAATTCCCTGCAAACCAGTAATAGCCCTTTCCAATGGCATGCAGACGGCTTCTTCAACTTCCGTGGGGGAGGCGCCAGGGTAGGCAGCGGTTATGCTAATCTTGTCCAGGGAAACATTTGGCAGAATTTCTTTTTTTGTTTCAGGAATAAGCATTATTCCTGCAGCAACAATGATGAACATCAGCATATTTGCTGCAACGCGATTGTGTATAAACCATGCGATTAGCCCATTCATTAGATATCGGTTTCCTGTTCTTCAGTCATCATATCCGCCATTCCCGCGGGATTGACGGGAGGGGCTGTTTTTTTAGCGGGTTTTACTGAAGGCTTTTCTTCCGTTTTGTTATCACCGCTTGGGCTTGTTGTTGGGGCAGTGAAAAAATCTTCGCTAATCAGTGCTTTCATTGGCTCCGCTTCATTTTTTATCACCACCTCCATATTTTCAACCACTACATCCAGTTGTGTTAAGACGATTTTTTCACCCTCTTCAACTCCAGTTTTGATGTAGATGCGGTCTTTGCCTCGGTAGAGAATATCAACTTTGCGCACATGGATACGGTTCTCACTGTCGAGGACATGTAATTCATCCATGTTGTGTAGGGCGCTCAAGGGAACGGATATCAGACTGCCATGGGTGCGCCCCTGGACGGTTGCAGAGACAAAAGTCCCTGCTGACAAAGGCGGCCGACCAGGCTGTGATGGGTCGGGGGAGTAGGGAGAGTCGATTTGCGCAATGACATAGGTCAGTCGATTGCGAGGATCAACATTGCCTTCCGAGCGAATGATTCTCCCCTGCCATTGATATTTTCCGCTACCTTCCTTAATAATTACAGCCGGTTGTTTTTCTTTTTTATTGGTATCGTTAGCATATCGTAATGGCACATCAACCAGTTCTAGTTGAGCTGTTGACAGTGGCAGGCGGACTTCTGCTTTATCAATGGAGTAAAGCTTGGCAAGAGGTTTTCCGGTAGACACATACTCTTTGATATCAACAGTTTTTTTCAATACTCGACCGTCAAAAGGGGCTTTGATGGTGGTTTTTTCCAATTGTCTTCGTGAAAGTCTAACTGCGCTTCGTGCCGCATTGTAGCTGGACTCGGCCTCTTTAAGTTGCGGAATACCCTTGGCAAGCTCGGAGCGTTTGCCAACATTGATACCTTCGATGTTGCCACTTCTGATGTTCGCCTGGGTTTTTAGCAGGTTGAGCCGTGCGGACGCCTCATTGGCCTGAGCTCGTTCCAGCTCCATGTCATATTGGCTGGAATCTATTTTTATCAGCCAGTCGCCTTTTTTGAAGTAGGCACCATTTGAAAATTTTGGAGAAACGGCTATTACCGAACCCATGACTTCCGATGTTAGCTGAATCTGAATGGCCGGGTTGACGGTGCCTCGGGTTTGCACTGGAATGCTGGTTTGTTCCGAGTATAGAGTCATTACCTCGACACCAGGAAGTTTTGCCGATTTGGGCTTTGGCTTAATCTTTGGTGGAGAGGATAGTAATAATGTCACAATAAAAAAGCCGCCCAAAGTGATAAAAATTGGAAGCCACAGTTTTTTATTAGTAAATTTCGATAAAATTTTATTCATCCCTTTCGCTCGGTAATGTGAAGAATGTTGCTGATTTATAGGCAGGCAGTACGAGAGCCCAGATAAAGTAGGTCGGCAATTTGTCGCAGCAGTGCTTTATTTTCTTGTACGTAATAAAAATGATCACCTTCAAATAGCTGCAGCCAGAATGTGGCGCTGGTATGTTGCTGCCAGCTCTGCAGATGATCCAAGCTTACTCGATTATCCTGCTTACCGCCAAATACAGAAACAGGCATTGTGAGTGGAACTTCCTCGTGATATTTGCGAGTTTCCACTATTTTGAAGTCTGCTCGTAAGATGGGTTCCATCATATCCATCAGTTCGGCGTTTGCCAGTGCTTCTTTGGGGGTGCCGTTTAGTTCGCGCAGTTTATCGAGAAAATCCGTTTTTGGTAAATCATGAATGGGTTCTCTGCCAAGTAGAAACTGCGGCGCCCGGCAGCCTGATACTAATAAATGGCAGGGCTGGGGTAATCCACGGCGACGTAGGCAGCGAATTAGTTCATAAGCGATGGTGCCTCCCATGCTATGACCAAAAAATGCAAAAGGCGTGTCGAGTTGAGCCTCTATGCCATCACAGATTGCCTCGACCAATGCCGGCAGTTGATCAATGGCGGGTTCGCTAATACGTTGGCCTCTGCCGGGAAGTTGTACAGCACAGACCTCCAGGTTGGATGGGAGTTGTTTGTGCCACTGATGATAAACCGCTGCGCTACCGCCAGCATGGGCAAAACAAAATAGGCGCAAGCTTGGGTTGGATACTTTTTTTGCTCTTACTAGCCAGGCGGGTTTGGTATTAAAACGATTATTAATATTGGTATTAAGTACTTGAGTGCCGCGATTGAGGGTTCTACCCTTGCTGATGCTGTTTGTTGTTATTTTTGTTTGCATATCGTATTACAACCTTTATTTTATAGGGGATTAACCCTTTGCTAAAATCACTGTTTCAAAGCGACGCTCTCCCGAGGCCTATCTTCAGAGCGCTTGTTCTCCAACGTGACTGGAGGCCCTCTTTCGTTATTGTGCATCCAAATTTGGCAGATCCAAATCAATTCGCCGTATCGACGGTGTCAACCAGGCAATAACCACTGCTATCAGGCTCATACAGCCCAGCAGGCTAATCATCACCGCAACGCCTCGGCCTTGGCCGCTACCAAAAATTGGCACTAGCCAGGCTGCCAAGGTGTTGCTTAAACCTAGGGCATCACTTGCCATGCTGTTCTCTGCCATCATTGGCTCAAAGACTTGATCAGCCAAAGGGCCTGCGACTAAAAGGGCTATCGGTGAGGTAATACCGACAATAAAAGCCCTGAAGCCAAAAACCCGACCTTGTACATCCGGTGCTATTTTGCGTTGGAAGATCTGCTGGCTGCAGGCAGTGACGATAGGGAAGGAGCCCATAATCAGTAGCCCACCCAAGGCAACCATAATTGCAGAGGGAATGATGGGCGCCAGGATGTAGCCTCCGCAGACAACGAGTCCGCCGCCTAAAACGCCAAACACTTTACGCTCGGGACCGCCCCAGGCCATTATTATAATACTGCCCAGAACCATACCAAAACCGGATACAGAGGCAATAATGCCAAGTCCTGCGGCATCGGTAAAGCCCAAAACCATTGGTGTGATTAGCACACCAATGGCGGCGACGTTAAATGCGATGCATGCGTAGAAGATAAGCAGGCCTAGCAGGCCCCGGCGTTGGCGGAGGTAGTTCCAGCCAAATAGCATTGATTTTAAAAGGTTTTCTTTGGGTTTCTGGTTGTCAGAAACAGCCTTTGGTTGAGGGATTTGTGTGGCTAATAACGTAGTAACACCAAAAATAAAAGTTATTAGATCAATTGTGAATATAGCCTTTAATCCGACCCCAAGCAGTAATGCGCCAGCAATGGCGGGGGCTATCAGGCGCACGACGCCCAAGGACAGTGACATCATGCCATTGGCTTTGGTGAGCTTATCTGCCGGTACCAGCATGATCACAGAGGCTGCGACGGCAGGCATCACAAAGGCATTAAAGATAGCCGATAGTGCCGACAGTAGAACAATATGCCAGACCTTGAGCATATCTAGCCAATACAGGCTAGCCAGGGAGGCGGTTAAGAGTATTGCAACGGTTTGTCCGACCAATAGAATGGTTTTGCGATTATAGGCATCGACAATGGTGCCAGCGATCGGGCTCAGCAAGGCAGCGGGAAGACTGGCGGCGAGCGCTATCATGGCGAAATCGGTGACCGAGCCTGCCTGTTGATAGGCCCAGACACCAAGACTAAAGCTGGTTAGTGTGGAGCCGAGCAAGGAAAGCGCCTGGCCGACTAATAATATTGTAAAGGCACGCATACTATTTTCTTTATTCAATCGACTTGATCCTGTTGGTTAATCGCATTGTTTAGTACTTTGGCCAGTGGAATTACATGGGGCTCTTTAAGCATACCGTTGTGATCACCGGCGACGATATGGCAGCCGAGCTGCCCTGTAATCAGCTTTTCCCAGCCGAGGGTGTCCTTGCGGCCGGCCAGCTTAGCAAGGCGTCCGGCGGCTTTTTGCAGTTCCCCTTCGGCACGGATAAGCGTGGCGTCAATCGCCAGAGGGGCAGGCTGATAATCCTGCACAATCTGGTTAAAGCCTTTGAGTACCCTCAATGCCGCCTCGAGGTAGCGACGGTCAACGGCGTAGTTAATCATCTCCAGCACGGTATCAATCAGCTCACGGTGGGATAGGTGGCGGAGTTTGCTGTAGGGCAAATCAACCCCAAAGTTATCACGCAGGAAAATCAGCATCAGGCTGGCTTCATCGCTGTGTTTATGGGCATCTTTTGCTTTGGGGATATAACTGTCCAGCAGGCCCAAAAAGGCGACCTGTTCTCCGGCAGCAAGTAGTTTACGGCTGATTTCAAAGGCGAGGAAACCACCAAAGGAATGGCCGGCCAAATGATAGGGGCCACTGGCTTGTTTGCCTCGAATTGCCTCAATATAAAAATCACTGAGCTGATCGAGCTTGTCAAAGGCTTGCTGATCTTCCTCCAGCCCGCAGGCTTGCAGGCCGTAGACGGGATGCTCGGCGAGCTCTTGAGCGAGCTGGTGATAACTTAATACCATGCCGCCGCCGGGGTGGATAATAAACAGTGGTGCTTTTTCGTTACTGCACTGATTAATGGCGATCAGTGGTGACCAGCCGACGATACCCTGCTGAACCAGCTCGGCCATGGCGGCGATGGTTTGGGCATGGAAAAGCGAGGTCAGTGGTAACTTGATCTCAAAGCGTTCCTCCACCAAATTAACAATTTTGATCACCAGCAGCGAATGCCCACCGAGTTCGAAGAAGTTATCGTAAATACCAATACACTCGGCATTTAAGGCCTGCTGCCAGATCTCTGCTATGGCCAGTTCTTGCTCGTTTCTCGGGGCGACATATTCGGTGCTGATGTTCTGTGAAAAATCGACCTCTGGCAGGGCATTTTTATCGATCTTGCCGGTGGGCGTCAGCGGCCATTGCTGCAGGCCAGCAAAGGCAGCCGGAATCATATATTCAGGCAGGGTTTTACCCAGCTCGGCACGGATCGCAGCGTTATCCAGCGTTTGTTCGCCATCAAGCAGTAGATAGGCGACCAGCTGTTTATCTTCACCCTCACCCTTCACCTGTACGATGGCTTCACGAACATAAGTGAGCTGGCTGATTTGTGCTTCAATTTCTCCCAACTCTATACGGTGGCCACGAATCTTGACCTGATGATCGATACGCCCGAGGTACTCGATATTGCCGTCGGGCAGATAACGCGCCAAATCACCGGAGCGATAGAGGCGCTGGTAGTGGGGCTGCATTTTTTCCGGCAACTCATTAACAAAGGGATTATTAATAAACTTCTCGTTCGTGAGATCGTCACGTTTGAGGTAGCCCTTGGTGACACCGGGCCCGGCAATTTGCATTTCGCCAGGGATGCCAATTGGCACACGCTGTCCCTGAGCGTCCAGTATATGGATATGCAAATCACTCATGGGGCGACCAATCACACTGCCGCCGTTGGCCAGATCCCTGGCGTGGATGCGGTAATAGGTGACGTGTACAGTGGTCTCGGTAATACCGTACATGTTGATTAGTTGTGGCTGATTTAAACCATGGCGAACTGCCCAGGTTTGCAGGGCGTTAAAATCCAGTGCTTCACCACCAAAGACCACATAACGCAAAGCCAGTTTATTTTCCGCAGCGCCGGTTTCAGTAACAGGCTGTTTGCTGTCGACGGCAATTAGTTGTGAAAAGGCCGATGGTGTCTGGTTTAGTACGGTGACTTGCTCATCAATGAGCAGTTGGTAAAATTGATCGGGGGCGCGACTGGTTTCATAAGGAACCACAACCAGCTTGCCACCAAAGAGCAGGGCACCCCAGATTTCCCAGACGGTAAAGTCAAAGGCGTAGGAATGGAATAAGGTCCAGACATCGTTACGGTCAAAATGAAATTGGTCATCAGTGGCGGTAAACAGCCGCGATACATTGGCATGGGTCACCAGACAGCCTTTGGGTTTGCCGGTAGTGCCCGAGGTGTACAATACGTATATGGTCGAGTCCAGGGGGATCGCCAGCTTGAGGTTATTGTCACTGTGTTTAGCGATAGTTGTCCAGTCGCTGTCAATATTGACTCGAGGCCCCTGATAGTCTGGCAGTGTTTTAAGCAGATCTGAAGAGCTAACCAGCAGCGTTGCTTGCGAATCTTCAAGAATATATTGCAGACGATCACTGGGGAAATGTGGATCAAGGGGGATGTAGGCGCCGCCAGCTTTTAGTATGCCGAGCAGCCCCACTAATAGATCGGTGGAGCGTTCCAGGCAGAGGCCGATAAAGTCACCGTTTTCCACACCTTGGGCACGCAGTTCGACGGCCAGTTGATTGGCGCGCCTGTTCAGCTCATCATAACTAAGACTATCTTTTCCACATTTCACTGCGGTCTTTTGCGAGAAGAGTGTCGCCATGCGCTCAAAGCGTTGATGCACCAGTTGTGTTCTAACAACTTTGTCGTGGCAGAGGTTGATCTCCGCGAGTGCTTTGTTTTCCTCTGATGTGAGCAGGGAAAGCTGGCGTATTGGTGATTGTTGATCTGCCAAAATTGCTTTTAATAACTGCTTGAAGTGACTGAGCAGGCGCTCGATAGTATCCTTTTCAAACAGAGAAGTGCGGTATTCAATGTTGCCGCTCAAGAACTCGCCGCCGTCAATCATGTCCAAAGTCAGATCGAACTTGGCGGGTTTGTCGATATCCTGGACGCTATCTTGCAGTGAGCTAACATCGAGTTTGCCAAACTGCATGTTTTCCATGTCAGCTTGGCTGGCTTGAACGGCGGTCTGCATGGTAAAAACTATCTGGAAGAGGGGTGTCTGGCTGGTATCACGAGGCACATTAAGTTCTTCGACCAGACGCTCAAAGGGCAGATCCTGATGTTGATAAGCGCCCAGGGTAACATCTTTAACTTGTTGCAGATTAGCAATAAAGGATTGATCGGGGTCTACCTCGGTACGCATCACCAGGGTGTTAACAAAAAATCCGATCAAGCCCTCCAGTTCCTGACGAGGACGGTTGGCTATCGGGCTGCCTACACAGATATCATTTTGACCGCTGTAACGATGCAGCAAAATCTGAAAGGCGCTGAGTAAGGTCTGGAACAGTGTTGCTCCCTGCTCGCTGGATAAACGTCGAAGTTGTTCCGTCATCTCCTGATCGAAGCTGAAAGAAATCGTATGACCACTGGCGTCCATAATGGGTGGGCGGGAGTGATCCGTGGGCAGTGCTAGCGGTGCTGCGTTCTTGAGCTGGTCGCGCCAATAATCGATTTGTCCTTCAAGTACCTCATCGCTGAGCCAGTTTCGTTGCCACTGCGCGTAGTCGGCATATTGAATGGGCAGTGGGTTTAAAGGCGCTGGCAGGTTCTGTTGATGACTGGCATAAAAGATAGCCACCTCTCTGGCAATAATATTGATAGATAAACCATCGGAAATAATATGATGCATGGAAACCAGCAGCGCATATTCGTTGTTGCCGAGCGCCAGTAGCTGTGCTCTGAACAGAGGGCCCTGTTTAAGATCAAAGGGACGCAGCAAATAGTTGATTGCATATTGCTGGAGATCGTCAACATCCTCTTCAGTGATATTAACAAGCTCCAGCACTTCATCGGGGGTTGCAGTGATTAGCTGTCGGGCCTCGTTGTTGTCCAGGGTGAAAATTGTGCGTAACGATTCATGTCGTTCTACCAGGCAGGTAAAGGCTTGTTTAAGTGCCTTGATATCAAGCTCGCCACTCAGACGAAGCGCCATAGGCATGTTGTACATCGCGGTGTTGGGGGTGATCTTGTCGATAATCCATAAACGCTGTTGAGCAAAAGATAGTTGCAGTGGCTCTTCGCGACTGATTGGCTCAATGGGTGGCGCGCTGGTGATAAGATTACTGCCGCTTTTGATGGCCTCGCTTAACTGTGCAACGGTCGGTGCTTCAAAAATAACGCGGATCGGCAGTTCTATTTCCAGCTGTTCTCTGATACGCGCAATGACCTGTGTGGCCAGTAGCGAGTGACCGCCAATCTCAAAGAAGTTGTCGTTAATGCCAACTTGTTCAAGCCCCATGATTTGTGCCCAGATATCAGCAATCAGGCTTTCGTTATCATTGCGTGGTGCGACATATTCAGCCGCACTGTGCAGACTTTCATCCGGTGCTGGTAATGCTTTACGATCCACCTTGCCATTGGGTGTTAGAGGCATGGTGTCCAATAACATAAAGGCGGTAGGCACCATATAGTCAGGTAGACTTTGGCGCAGGTGCGTTTGTAATACCACCGTTTCGACGGGCTGTTCGGCATTGCTAGCAACAATATAAGCAACCAGCAGGGCATTACCGCCTTCACCGCTGACAGCATGGACAACACCCTCTTTGACCTCAGGGTGTTTATTTAAAATAGTTTCAATCTCGCCCAGCTCAATTCGAAAGCCACGTACTTTTACCTGATTATCAACACGACCAAGACATTCAAGACGACCGTCTGGCAGGTGGCGCGCCAGATCACCGGTGTTATAAATTCGTTGGCCGCCGGTGGGGTCTTCATCGATAAAAGGGTTGTCGACAAAAACCGCCTGGGTCAGATCATCGCGGCCAAGATAACCAAAGGCAACACCATCACCACCAATCCACAGCGCACCGGTAACGCCGGCTGGCACGGGTTGCATCGCGTCATCAAGAATAAACATCGAGGTATTGGCAATCGGTGTTCCAATGGAAACATTACCACCTTCAATTTTTTCTGGCAGATGGTAGACAGAAGACCACACGGTGGTTTCGGTGGGGCCATACATATTGTAAACATCAACACCGCGATCAATTAACTGATTCGCCAAAATGGGTGGTAAGGGCTCCCCACCACACAGACCCTTAAGCGGCCGGGGTGAGCGCCAGCCACCATTGACCAGCATATGCCAGGTCGCAGGAGTGGCCTGCAAAATAGTGATTTGCTGATCCTGGATTAATTGCGACAGGGCACGATCATCCATAGCATCCATACGGCTGGCGATGACCACTTTGGCACCCAGCAATAGCGGCAAGAACAACTCCAGTCCGGCAATATCAAAGGACAAGGTTGTGACCGCCAGCATGGTGTCTTTGGCGCGTATACCCACACTGCGCTCCATGGCAAGCAGGAAGTTTACAAAAGCCTGTTGAGGGATGGCGACGCCTTTGGGTTTGCCAGTGGAGCCGGAGGTGTAGATGGTATAGGCCATAGGCTTGTCGGCCTGGGGGCGAATATTCGGATTGTCACGGTTTTGTTTGGCGATCTGCTCGGCTTCACTGTCTATGCAGATCAGACTGGCTTGCTCTTTTGGCAAACGTTCGAGCAAGTTTTGCTGGGTAATCAACACTTTTAGATCCGCTGATTCAATAACGTATTCGGTTCGCTCCTGTGGGTATTCCGGATCAATCGGTACATAAGCGGCGCCGGCTTTAAGTACTGCAACCAAACTGACCAGCATCTGCTCCGAGCGCTCAAGGCAAACACCGACCAGGGTGTCGCTTTGCACGCCGTGGGCAACAAGATAGTTGGCCAGTTGATTAGCTTGCTCGTTAAGCTGGTGGTAGCTGAGCTCTTGCTGATCAAAGACGACTGCGCCCTGCTCAGGAGTAAGTTCGGCTTGTTGCTCTATCAATTCGTGAACCAGCGCCTTGCGTGGGTAATCTGCCGCAGTCTGGTTCCAATCACTTAGCACTTGTTTGCGTTCATGGCTTTGTAGCAGAGGCAGTGTGCCGGTGGCGGCCTCAGGCTGTTTGACGATTTCCTGCAGCAGGCGTTGAAAATGTCCCGCCATGCGCTCAATGGTGCTGTGCTCAAACAGCGCTGCACGGTATTCAAGGTTGGCAAAAATCTGTCCTTCGGACTCGGCCATACTTAAGGTGAGATCAAATTTGGCGGCGGTTTCCAGCCCTTCGCTGGACAGTGCGGACAGGCTAAGATCGCCGAGCTGCAGGTCATCAAGGCTGCCGTCGGCAGCGCCGGTATTTTGTAGAATAAACAGTACCTGGAAGAGCGGTGAGTTGCTCATGTCCCTCGGCACATTGAGTTCTTCAACCAGGCGCTCAAAGGAGACATCCTGATGCTGATAAGCTTCGAGCGTACTTTGTTTTACTTGTTGCAGGGTTTGCTGGAAGCTGTCTTTGGGATCCATTTGATTGCGTAACACCAGGGTGTTGGCAAAAAAACCAATCAAAGGTTCCAGTGCTTGTTGGGTGCGATTGGCGATGGGGCTACCCACGCTGATGTCCTGCTGGCCGCTGTAGCGTGATAACAAAAGCTGGAAGGCGGTCAGCAGAGTCATAAACAGGGTGGCGCCGTTTTTGGCAGTGAGATTCTGTAATTGTTGACTTAACTGTGCATCCAGCTGGAAGTTATAAACCAGACCACGAGCATCCATTTGTGGTGGGCGTGGATGATCAAGTGGTAATTCAAGCTGTGGCACATTGACTAGTTTGTCTTTCCAGTAAGCCACTTGCTGATCCATCACTTCGCCGCTGAACCACTGCTGCTGCCAGGCGCTAAAATCAGCATATTGAATCGGTAGCTCAGGCAGTGGAGAAGGAAGATCCTGACTAAAGGCAACATAGAGCATTGCCACTTCGCGCATCAATACATTCAGTGACCAGCCATCGGAAATGCTGTGGTGCATGGAAGCCAGCAGGGCGTAGTCCTGGCTATCGATAACGTGCAATAGTTGTACTTTAAACAGCGGGCCTTTATTCAGCTGGAAAGGCGCCATCAAAAATTGTATGGCCTGCTTTTGCAGGGTTTCAGTGCTGTTGTCGGCAAGTTCTAATTGCTCGAGCTGCCAGCCTTCGGCGGGGCTGATAATCTGACGAGCTTCACCATCGATTAGTTCAAAATGGGTGCGCAGGCTTTCATGGCGTGCAACGACTTCGGCAAAGGCACGCTCCAGTACCTTGATGTCTAAAGTGCCGCTGAGTCTAAGTGCTAGCGGAATGTTGTACATCGGGCTGCCGGGCTGAATTTGATCAATTAACCACAGGCGCTGTTGGGCAAAGGAAAGTGGTGGTGGGGCGTCGCGATTTGTGGGCTCGATAGAGGGTAATTGTCGGCTGCTACTGGAATCGCTTAGCAGGCGTTCGGCAAGTGCCGCAATGGTGTTGCGCTCAAATAATTCGCGTAACTGAATTTCAATATCCAGGGTTTCGCGAATGCGTGAAACCACGCGGGTTGCCAATAAAGAATGACCGCCGAGTTCAAAGAAGTTGTCATTAACGCCAATCTGCTCAAGCCCCAACACTTCCTGCCAAATGGCGGTCAGGTGTTGTTCGGTTTCATTGCGAGGCGCCAGGTACTCAGTTGAAAGCCCATCTGAAAGATCTGGATCCGGAAGTGCTTTACGGTTGGCTTTGCCGTTGGGAGATAGCGGAATTTCATCCAGGCAGATAAAAGAGTTAGGGATCATATATTCGGGCAGATGCTCGCCCAGATATTGTCGCAATTCAGTTGAGTCGGGCTCGACATTTTCAGCTACCAGGTAGGCAATGATCAACACATTGCCTTCACCCATATCTTTGGTGATTACAATAGTTTCCTGAACCTCGGGGTGTTGATGCAAAACGGTTTCAATTTCGCCGAGCTCAATCCGTAGTCCACGTACCTTAACCTGGAAATCAACACGGCCAATATAGTCGATATTACCATCGGGCAAATAACGACAAAGGTCGCCGGTTTTATACAGTCGTGGTGAAGGATGGCCATCTTTGGCGAAGGGATTTTCAATAAAAGTTTCGCGGCTTAATTTTTCACGGTTTAAATAACCGCGCGCCAGTTGTATGCCGCCAATATACAGTTCACCGACAATTCCCACTGGTACTGGGTTAAGGTTTTCATCAAGAATATGTAGCTGCGTGTTGGTCACCGGCTTGCCAATGGGCACGCTGCTGTAATGGCCGTTTGCCTCGCAGGCAAAATAGGAAACATCCACTGAAGCTTCCGTGGGGCCATAGAGGTTATGCAGTTCCATCTTTGGCAGGCGTGTAAAGAAACGGCGCTGGTGTTCCATTTGTAGTGCTTCGCCCGAGCAGAACACCCGGCGAATACTGTCGCAATCTTCAATCGCATCAGCCTGTAAAAACAGCCCTAACATAGATGGGACAAAATGCAGGGTGGTAATGCCTTGCTGCTGAATGATATCGCGCAGGTAATCGGGATCTTTGTGGCCTTCCGGTTTGGCGTAAACCAGTTGTGCGCCAACAATTAGCGGCCAAAATAGCTCCCACACCGAGACATCAAAACTGTAAGGCGTTTTTTGTAATACCCGATCAGTCGCATCAAGCGGGTAGGTGCTTTGCATCCACAGCAGGCGGTTGATAATTCCCTGATGGGGTACCATCACCCCTTTGGGTTTGCCAGTTGAGCCAGAAGTGAAGATAACGTTAAACAGATCGCTGGTATCGTTACTGTGCACCGGGTTGTTGCTGTTTAGCTGTGACCAGCATTCGCTGTCGGCATCAACACAGATAATGTTTGCATTACTTTCCGGTAAGCGACCTTTGAGATGCTTCTGAGTTAGCATCATGCTGACCTGCGTATCCTCCATCATAAAACCGAGGCGATCAAGCGGGAACGAGGGGTCGAAGGGGACATACGCTGCGCCAGCTTTTAATACAGCCAGGAGTGCAGCGGACATTTCCAGCGAGCGTTCCATGCAAACGCCGACCAGTTGCCCTTCGCCAATACCGGCTTCCATTAAATAATGTGCCAGCTGGTTGGCCTGCTCGTTGAGGGCTTGATAGCTAAGACTCTGGTCATCAAACACCAGTGCTATCGCATCGGGTGATTTATCTACCTGAGTTTCAAACAGCTGCTGAATGGTGGCGGGCGCATCATAATCGACCGCTGTATTGTTCCAACTATTACTGTCGGTGCTGATCAGTTCACGACGTTCTTGCTTCGTAATAAATTGCAGGCCGCCGATGGTTTCCATGCCAGCAATTAATTGTTCGCTGAGGTGTTTAATTCTCTCCAGAAAATCGCAGTCGAGGAAAATATCATTGCGATAACGCAGGTGCAGTACGCCTGAATCTGCGCGCACCAAAAATTGTACGCAGTCATCAATTTCATGGGGAAGGTAAACGTCGGCGTGTAAATCCCTGCCGTAAATGCTGAGCTGGGTGGCATAGGTGAGCAGGTTAAACAGGAAGTTAACACCACCGGCTGAGACCATCGGGCGCTGTGACAGCAGGGATATTTTAGTGTGATCCTGGCGCTGTTGGGTAAACTCGACGCTGGCGGCAAATAAATCGCTGATATTGCAATCACTGCCCATGAGCTCCGGCGAGAATACAAAGGGCGGGGATTCCATATAACAACCAACACCGCCGAGCTGCTCCCTGCTGCGACCGCCGAGGGTATCTCGCATCATAAAGTCGCTGTCGGGGCGGCAGTAATAGTTGATCATCAAGGCATAGATGGCCCTAAAGTAAACCGTTGGCGTAATACGCTTTTTGAAACAGTAGCGGCCAATATCCTTCATGTGTTCGGCTGAGAGTTGCAAGCGCTGAATCAGAAATTCACTATCGGGTTTTGCAACTGTTGACATTGGAAAGTTTAAGGCCGAAACCGGCGCTAGCGCCTGCTGCCAAAATTCCAGTGTCTCGGTGGTATCAAATTCCTGCCGTGACTGAGTAATAAAATCCGGGAAAATATCTTCGGTCAAATTAATGTCATCGCCATGTTGTTTGGCAAGATAGTTGGCGGTGCTTTGAGTTACACAGTTGGCAATACCGAAGCCGTCAAGGTAGGCATGGTTGCTGGCACAAATTGAAATATATTTGTCGCTATCCACTTTTAATAATTCAAAGGTGATGACCGGATCATTGTCCAGGTCATAACTTTTGTAGATGAAATTATCAAAATATTTCTTGAGTGTTTTTTCGCTGGGCTGCTCGTCACTGAAATCAATATAGCGAAAATTTACAGGGACATTTTTTTGCACAAACATATACGCAGGATCGGTATAGGTCTTATTGCTGGTAACAATTTTTGCTCGCAGCACTGCATAGCGATCAACAACCCTTTGCAGTTCTTCTTGCCAGGAATCAAGGTTTATTTCACCGTCGAACTCAAAGGTAGCTCCGACACTGTTGGATGTGGTTTCGGGGTTCATTGAGGCGGCGAGATAAAAATCCTGCACGGTCGGTGGTAGCGGCAATATGCGATCAACACTTTGAGGGTCGATGCCGAGAGATTCGATCAGCTCGGCGGTGGTCGCTAGTGGCAACTCATTGATAGTTTGTGAGGGTTGCTTAATCAAGGCCTCAAGAATAATTAAATAGTGGCGCATCATGCGCGCGATGGTGTCTTCATCAAAGAGATCGGTGTTGTATTCGACGCCACCTCTTAGTTGGTCCTCTGCAAACTCGACCAGATTAAGTGTTAGGTCCCATTTGGCGACCACGTTGCCGCTATCGAGGGAACTGACTTGAAGACCGGCAAATTGGTTGCCAATCAGCTCTTCAATGTCTTTGTCCTGCATGGCATTGAGCAGCTGGAAAGAAACCTGTGCAACCGGTGGGTGGCTGAGATTTCTATCGAGTCCCAATTCATTCATGGTCATTTCAATGGGGACGTGCTCATGGGCGAAGGCACCCAGGGTTGCAGATTTTACTCGTTGCACCACTTCATCAAGCTGTGGATCACCATCAAGATCACTGCGAATAATTAGCGAGTTAACAAAGAAACCGATCAGTGGTTCCAGCTCCGTTGCACTTCGTCCGGCCAGTGGGATACCAACACAAATATCCGTCATGCCAGAGTGGCGAGCCAGTAATAACTGAAAGGCCGCCAGTGTGGTCATAAACAAAGTGCTACTTTGTTGTCGACTGAAAGCCGACAGGTTTTTTGCCAGCTCTGCGGGAATATCAAAATGGTAGTTGGCACCGTTATAGGTTTGAATCGCAGGTCTTGGTCTGTCGGTTGGTAGACGTAATAATAGCGGTGCACCTTTGAGATTATCTACCCAGTAACCCAGTTGTTGTTCGAGTATCTCGCCCTGCAGCCAGTTACGCTGCCAATAAGCGTAATCTGTGTATTGTATCGATAGTGCAGGTAGTGGAGATGGCAGCTGGTTTTGAAAAGCGGCGTAAAGCTGTATCAACTCCTGAAATAATATCTGAGTGGACAGACCATCGGTGATGATGTGGTGCATATTCAAGAGCATCACATGTTCGTCTTCAGCCAGTTTAAGCAAGCCCACCCTAATCAGCGGGCCCTCGCTGAGATTAAACGGTTTTAGCACGTTCTGTTGCGCACGCTGTTTTGCTTGTTGCTCTCGCTCTTCGGCAGCTAAGTTCGAAAGGTCTTCGACAGGCATATCAAAGGCTGTTGGATTGTTAATAACCAATACAGGTTCACTGTCGACTTTATCAAATGTGCTACGTAGCGATTCGTGGCGGTGAATAATGTTTTCAAAGGACAAACGAAGTAGCTCGGCATTTAGCGTGCCCTTAATGCGTAGTGCAAAGGGTAAATTGTAAGCGGCGTTACCCGGATCGAGTTGGTCGAGGAACCACAGTCGTTGTTGCGCGTAACTGACCGGCAGACTGCCATCGCGTGGTGCGCTTTCTATCGCAGGTAGAACAAAATAATCCTGCCCCTGTTTTTCTTCTATCAGCTGTGTGATTTGTGCAATGGTGGTGGCTTCAAAAAGATCACGCAGCGCCATATCAATATTAAAACTCTGGCGTACGCGTCCGGCGATCTGGGTGGCATTAAGCGAATGCCCGCCCAAATCAAAGAAGCTGTCATGGATACTAATCTCGTCAATGCCTAGTACTTCAGACCATATCTGAGCCAGGCGTTCTTCGGTTTCGTTGCGAGGGGCGACAATATCTGTGCGCACACCGCCGCTGGGTTCTGGCAAAGCTTTACGATCAATTTTTCCGTTCGGTGTTAGCGGCCAACTTTCCAGTCCGATTAAGGAATTGGGTAACATGTAGTCTGGCAAGTAACGGGCCAGTGAACTGCGCCAATCAGCGGGCAGGTCAGTACCAGCAGGATGAGTCACATAGGCTATCAGGTTTTCATTTTTAACCAAAGCCAGCGCATCAAGTCGGAGGC
>JAUXDF010000006.1 GCA_030618505.1 Spongiibacteraceae bacterium
ATTCTCCCTTCCTCGATTGAAAGATTGTCGAATTGCCCTGGCCTGTGAATGTCACAGTATTCAAGAGATGGGGGAGGTGCCGCAATCGTTGATATTTGGTCGGGTTAAACGTATTTTCATCGACGACAATGTTGGCTCAGTAGATGAGCAGGGTCGTTTAAAAGTTGATGCGGCGGCGGTTGACCCCATTGGGCGCCTCGGGGGTGATGAATATACCAGTTTTGGAACAGTGTATTCCATTCCCCGACCCCAATAAATTTTTCCTTAAGAAATCCGAAACAACAATGTTCGATAGTTAGTGTCCATCCAGAAACTGGTAGTTTTCGATGATCAAGTCCGGTCATGGCCAACACCAATCTAGCTCCTAGGCCTTTTCAAGGCCTTTAAGTCGCAAGATTGGTGTTGGCCATGACATCTTTATTTAATTCCTGGATGGGCACTGGCTAGAGGCTGTGATCGTTGAGTAAAAAGCAAACATAAAAAAGCCGGCAGAAGCCGGCTTTTTAAGTTTGCCAAGAGTCGCTTTAATTTACAGCGCTCTAATCTGGGCGTTTAATCGGCTTTTATGGCGCGCAGCCTTGTTCTTGTGGACAACACCTTTGCCGGCCATGTTGTCGATGACAGGCACGGCAGCGGTGTAAGCGGCCTGTGCTTTTTCTTTGTCGCCGGACTCGATCGCAGCCACTACTCGCTTGAGGTAGGTGCGGAACATGGAGCGCAGGCTAGCGTTATGCTGGCGGCGTTTTTCGGCCTGACGAGCACGTTTTTTTGCTTGTGGAGAATTCGCCACGTGTTATTTCCTCAACTCAGTGTATTTCAAAGGCGCGCAATTATGCCTTGTTGTTTTCTGTATGTCTACTATTGAATGCTTGGGTAAACTATTTTCTATTGATGTGATGGGAATATCGATAATGAATGGTTAGAATGCGCGCTTTAAGAAAGGTGGTCATTCGGTTTGCAAGGTTGAAGGAGTGTTATGCGGTTCCATGATAAACAAATATTAAGAGCTTTGCAGGGTGTGTTTTTAGCTCTATTTTCCCCTTTGGGTTGGTTGGTGATTCGCTTGTTGGCAGGCTATCCGCTGATGGGTGAGTTGACGACCAATGCTGGCATTTACTGGTATTTATTGCTCGGGACGTCTGGCGCCTTTGCTTTGTTCGGGTTTTATGTGGGTAGTAGTGAGGAGCGTCTTGAGGGTTTGGTGATTCGTGACCCGATGACGGGTTTGTATAATAATCGCTTTTTTCACACCCGACTGCCTGAGGAGTTTGCTCGCTCGCTAAGGCAGAAGCAGCGCATTTCGCTGATTCTGGCAGATCTTGATCATTTTAAGCAGGTTAATGACAAGTTTGGTCATCAGTCGGGTGATATTGTCTTAAAGGCGGTTTCTAAAGTGATGCAGCAAACCGCCCGTAAGGATGAGTTTGTTGCTCGGGTGGGTGGCGAAGAGTTTTGTATTATTCTGATTGATTGCGCAGAGAAGTCTGCCTTGCTTGCTGCTGAGCGTTTTATGCAGGCGATCCGCGAGCTTCGAGTAGAGTTGCCGGCGGGAGAGTCGGTCTCGGTCTCGGCTTCTATGGGGGTTGTCAGTTCCGAGACTACCGAGGGGAGTGAGTGGCATCTTTATGCGGTGGCCGATGCGGCAATGTATCGCGCCAAGAAAAATGGCCGTGACCAGATTGCCATAGTTTGATGGTTTTTGTTTAGCGGTTTTAGCCAAAGCGCTGCCAGGCGATTAAGCTCCAGCAAACAACCACTAGTGCCAGACTGAAAAATACCGCTGCTGAACCCATATCCTTTGCTCTTCCCGAGAGTTCGTGGTGCTCGGGGCCGATGCGATCAATGGCTGCTTCGATGGCGGAGTTGAGCAACTCGACAATGACAACAACAAAGCAGCTGGCCAGTAATATAGCTTGTTCTGTTGCGTTTTGACCCAGCCAGAGTGCGGCGGGAGCCATAATTAGTAGTAGACAAAGTTCCTGTCGAAAGGCGGCTTCATTAATCCACGCTGCTCTTATTCCCTTATAAGAGTAGGTGCCTGCGTCAATGATGCGTGCGATGCCTGTTTTTCCTGGTTTGCTCATCGTATTTCTTGTTTCTCCGGTTTGTTGCTGGGCATAACAATGCCTTCGATGGCGTTTTTTTCAAAAGTTAATTTTTTTATAAGAAAACTTTGTTATAGATAAGCTGTTCTTATTCCTTTGATGTCTTGTTTGCTGTTATTGGGTTTTGGGGTTTATGTTTTCTCGAAGGCTTTGGTTTTTTGTAAGTCCATGAAAGATAGCGTAAATCGTAAAATCTTCCGCTTTGATGCTGTAATATTGACTTATTTTTTCTGTTTTTAAGTCAATAATTCGACTCTGCTCTTTATTTTTGACTGTATCGTCAATAAGCCGCTATTTTTTTTCCACCAGCTTTACCTAATATTAAGCTCAACGGCGCCGGTAATTTGAATCGGTGAGTTGATGAGAAGGCCTGGTTTTGTGGTACTGGCCACTGAGTTGTACATCACCATCGGCGGTATTTGATGACCCGCGCCGCATTATTTTTCTGGTAAGACTTTGTTTTATTGCTAAGTTGTCAATAAAGTGTGTTGAGTGTTTTTTGAGTCGCGCTTGAGCAGTACGCGACTCACGAATTAGAAACTGTTGTTTTTCTTTGTTTTATAAGTGTTTTATAAGTGTTTCATGTTAGTGCCCTGATGAGGTCGGTAATCTCCCCAGATTATTGGCCTCTTTTTTTATCTTTTATTTATGCCTGTCAAACAGTTCAGCTTGCTTAGTCGTAGAGAGTCGGAATAGCTTGGCGTTTATGCTGCGTCCGCGAGTATATTTCAACAACTCGTGCATTGACCTTATCACTAACAGCTTTATTCTCTAGAAAGTCATCGATTTCATTATAGCTTAAGCCTAAAGCGTGCTCGTCAGCTTTTTGTGGGCTCATGCATTCAAGATCCGCAGTGGGTGTTTTGTCGACAAGTGACTGTGGAGCTCCCAGTGTTTTAGCTAGCAGTTTGACCTGTCTTTTGCTGAGGCCAAAGAGTGGCGCGAGATCACAGGCACCATCGCCCCATTTGGTGAAAAAGCCGGTAATGTTTTCCGCTGAGTGGTCTGTGCCCAGCACCAGGCCGCCTAGCAGGCCGGCAATTTCGTATTGTACGACCATGCGGGTGCGTGCTTTGACATTACCTTTAGCGAAATCGATCACTGAGTCTGCACAGTTTAATAGTGCGTGCTCTTTGAGTGCGCCAAGGGTTTCTTCATGGATGCCGTTGGCGCCCAGCTTAACATTAACCGCCAGGCTTTGACTGGGCTGGATAAAGGCAATGGATGCCTGGGCGTCATGCTCGTCCATTTGTACGCCATAGGGCAGGCGAACGGCGACAAACTGATAGGCTCTATCGGGTTCTTCGGTATTGAGCTGGTCTACCGCCAGTTGCGCCAGTCTGCCGCAGGTGGAGGAGTCAATGCCGCCGCTAATGCCTAGTACCAGGTGGCGGGCAGCAGATTGTTTCAGTTTTGAGCAGATGAAATCAATTCGGCGTTTAATCTCAAATTCAGGGTTAATTTCTGGCAGTACCCTCATTTCCTTGATGATTTCTGCAGCATTCATTGATTGTGTCTCGTTGCTCGGCCTTTATCTAGGCTTGGTTGCGGGTGCCTGGAAAATCGCTCACAGGGTATTGTTAATGCTCCCATTGCGCCCGGTTATCAAACTTGGGTGGTTCGGTGCGATCAAACAAGCCCAGAGAAAGTTTGTTAATCCACGAGCGATCCACTCCTTCGAGGGTGAATTTGGTGATAAAATTGCCGTCCTCATCCAGGGAGGGGTGATTCGGGTAGTTGGTTCGTAGCACGCGCAGGGTGCCGTCAGCCAGTTGTTCGGTGCCCAGTAGCAGGTAAGCTTGCACCATTACCGCCAGGCCATCGGGTACTGCAGGGGTTTGTTGGAAGTTTTCGACCACAAAGCGCCCCCGGTTGGCGGCGGCAACATAGGCACTGCGTTTGAAGTAATAGTTGGCGACATTAATTTCATAACGGGCCAGTAAATTACGCAGGTAAATCATGCGGGCCTTGGCATCCGGTGCGTAATCGCTGTCTGGATAGCGCGCCAGCAGTTGTGCAAAATCGTTAAAGGATTGTCTGGCCGCACCGGGGTCTCGTTGGGTAAGGTCGGTGGGAAGAAAGCGGTCAAATAAACCTTTTCCCTCGGTGAAATTTGCTAGCCCTTTCATATAATAGGCATAGTCGACACTGGGGTGCTGGGGGTGCAGGCGAATAAAGCGCTCGGCAGCAGCAACGGAAGCCTCATTGTCGTAGCTACGATAGTGGGCGTAGATTAGCTCAAGTTGGGCTTGTTCTGCGTAGGGGCCAAAGGGATAGCGTGATTCAAGCAGTTGCAGATTGGTTACCGCATTGGTGTAATTGCTTGAGTCGATCTGCTTGCGTGCCATATCGTAAATCTGCTTTTCGCCGAGATCTTCGCTGGGTTTATCGTTGGAGCAGCCAACAATCGCCAGCATGGCGGAGATAATTAACAGATGAAATATTTGCATAAGCGGTCGACCTGGCTCTCTGGAGTTCTTAAAATAGCTAAATATCTGACGGGAGCGCTATTTAACCACAGCTTCCCGCTAACTTAAACCTGAGCTGACAGCTTCAGGCCCAATGGAAGAAACCAGGACAAAATGGCTGAATCGATACATTACACCGCAACTGTGCCCTCTGAGTTATCTGATCAACGCTTTGACCAGGTGGCTGCTCAATTGTTTCCCGATTATTCGCGTTCACGCTTGCAGAGCTGGATTAAATCCGGGGCTTTGACCGCTGATGGTAATCAGCTGCGTCCCAGAGACTCGGTCACGGAAGGTCAAAGCTTGCAGTTGCAGGCTGAAGTGGAGGATGAAGAGCGTTGGGAAGCCGAACCAATTGCCATCGATATCACTTATGAGGATGAGGATATTATAGTGATCAACAAACCGGCGGGTTTGGTGGTGCATCCAGCGGCTGGACATGGATCGGGTACCTTGGTGAATGCACTGTTATACCATTGTCCCGACCTGGCCAGTGTGCCCAGAGCTGGTGTGGTTCATCGCCTGGATAAAGATACCACCGGCTTGATGGTAGTGGCGAAAAACCTTTCGGCCCATAGTGACCTGGTGTCGCAGTTGCAGGACCGTAGTGTCAGTCGTGAATACCAGGCTATTGTTCATGGTGTAATGACTGGCGGTGGCAAAGTGGATGCGCCGATCGGGCGTCACCCCAGGCAGCGGCAGAAGAATGCAGTGCTTGAGCATGGTGGCAAGGAGGCGATAACGCACTATCGTTTGGTAAGGCGTTATTTTGCCCATACCCAGATTACCTGCAAGCTGGAAACCGGTCGAACCCATCAGATTCGGGTGCATATGGCGTACCGGCATTATCCGTTGGTGGGTGATGCGCTATATGGTGGACGGCCACGCATTCCCAAGGGGGCGGATGAGTCCCTGATTGATACCCTGCGCCAGTTTCCGCGTCAGGCACTTCATGCCCAGCGTTTGGGTTTGGTGCATCCGGCTTCCGGCGAGTATGTCGAATGGCAGGCAGATACCCCGGCGGATATGCTACAGCTGATTGCAGAATTGGAGCAGGATGAAAAGCGTCGTAAATCACTCTGATTTTCCACACCTTGTTGCCGATTGGCCTGCGCCGAGCGGGGTCAAGGCCATAGTGACGACAAGGGCTTTGCCTGCTCAGAGTGTGACGGACGATAGTCATTCGCCATACAGTTTTTTTAATATTGCCGATCATGTGGGTGATTGCGAACAGCAAATTGAGCAAAACCGACAAACCTTACAAGATGTTTTAAAACTGGATAAACCCATTCAATGGTTGCAACAGGTACATGGCTGTGATGTTTATGATGCCCGCGCTGATGGTCATAAACCACAGGCGGATGCAATTTATACCAGCGAGCCTGGTTTAGCCTGTGCAGTGATGACCGCCGATTGCTTGCCAGTGTTTTTTTGCGATCAATCGGGAAAGGAGATTGCTGTCGCTCATGCCGGTTGGCGAGGTTTGGCTGATGGTGTGTTGGAGGCGACGGTAGCGCGTTTTTCTGCAGGGTCCTCGCAGTTGATGGCCTGGTTTGGTCCTGCTATTGGCCTGCAGCAGTTTGAGGTGGGCGGCGAGGTAAGGGATATTTTTCTTACGGGTGTAGATGAGATACAGCAAAAAAATATTGCCAGTGCCTTTGTCGAAAACTCTTTGCGTGGCGGATATTATTATGCAGACATTTACAGTCTGGCACGGCAGCGTTTGCAGCAAGTTGGGGTGGAAAAAATTTATGGAGGTGGGATGTGTACGTATAGTGATGTGCAGCGTTTTTATTCCTATCGCCGTGATGGTGTGACAGGGCGAATGGCATCGATTATTTATCTTGCAGATAATTAACGGAATATACCATAGCCCGTAGGGTGCGGCCCCCGCACCGGCCCCCGCACCGGGCCACTAGATGCTAAACGGTGCGGGTGCCGCACCCTACAAGCTCTTTCGAGCTTAAAAAGAAAATGCATCTTCGCTGAGCGCCATTAGGTTGTCGGAGCCTGACTGCATGGCGGCGATGTGTGCTTTGGTGCGCGGTAGTAAACGTTGGAAATAAAACCGAGCGGTTGCCAGTTTGGCTTGATAGAAATCAGCATCTCCTTCGCCGGCAGCAATTTTTTGCTGTGCCAGTAGCGCCATTTGTGCCCACATGTAAGCAAAGCTGACGTAGCCAGAATAAAAGGTAAAGTCGACAGAGGCAGCGCCAATTTCATCGGCATTTTCCATTGCGGCTTCACCAATTTTAATGGTGATCTCTCCCCATTCTTTGTTCAGTTCGCTGAGCGGCTGAATAAATTCCGCCATTGCATCATTGTCCTTTTCAGCTTCGCAAAACTTGTAAATTATCTTGGTGAAATTGCGCAGCAGTTGGCCGCCACTGCCCATTACTTTGCGACCAATCAGATCAAGTGACTGAATGCCGGTGGTGCCTTCATAAACGGTGGAGATGCGGTTGTCGCGAGCCAGTTGTTCCATGCCGTGCTGGGCGATATAACCGTGACCACCAAAAACCTGTATGCCAAGATAGGTGACCTCTTGTGCGATTTCGGTACAGAAAGCCTTGGCGATAGGGGTGAGGAGACCTAATAAATCGTCGGCCTGTTTTACTTCTTCTTCAGTGCCGTATTTTGTTTTATCAACCAGTTGTGCCAGCCAGTAGATAAATGCACGACTGCCTTCGGTGAAGGCTTTTTGTGTCATCAACATGCGGCGAACATCGGGGTGGACAATGATCGGGTCAGCGGCACCATCTGGATTTTTTGGGCCAGTTAAAGAGCGCATTTGCAGGCGTTCTTTGGCGTAGGTCAAGGCGCCTTGAAAAGAGGCTTCGCCCATTGCTAGTCCTTGCAGTGCTGTGCCGAGGCGGGCGGTGTTCATTAGTTTGAACATGATGTCCAGGCCACGATTCTCTTCACCCAGCAGATAGGCTTTAGCGCCATCATAATTCATCACGCAGGTTGCTGAAGCTTTCAGGCCCATTTTCTTTTCGATGGCGCCGCAGGTGATGTTATTAAACTCGCCAGGCGAGCCGTCGTCGTTAATCAGATATTTGGGGGCAATAAATAATGAAATGCCCTTGGTGCCAGCGGGGGCTCCTTCAACTCGGGCGAGAACAGCATGAATGATGTTCTCTGTCATCTCATGCTCGCCACCAGAGATAAAAATTTTGGTGCCAGATAATGTGTAGCTACCGTCTGCGTTAGGCGTGGCTTTGCTGCGTAGCAGGCCAACGTCCGAGCCGCAGTGAGATTCAGTCAGGCACATGGTGCCGGCCCACTCGCCGCTTAAGAGTTTTGGCAGAAAGGTTTTTTTCTGTTCTTCGTCGCCACCGTTCATCAGGCACGTGATCGGTGCACTGGCCAGACCGGTATACATGCTAAAAGACCAGTTACAGGAGCCGACCATTTCGCCAACACAGATGCCGGTTGAGCCGGGTAGCCCTTGGCCGCCATCTTTGGTGGGGATGCTCAAGGCCTGCCAGCCGCCTTCGCCCCATCGTTTAAAGGCTTCTTTGTAGCCATCAGGAATAGTGACCTTGCCATCTTTAAAGGAGCAGCCCTGTTCATCGCCACTGCGGTTGATGGGGAAAGCGATGTTTTCAGCAAACTTGGCACCGCTATCAATAATGGCATCGAGAAGGTCTGGACTAAGCTCCTCGCAGTTGTTCAGGCTTTGGTAGTGGCTGCCGCTGTCTAATAGTTCGTTAAGAACAAATTTCATGTCGCGTAGTGGGGCGCTGTAATCGGGCATTGCCTGGGCTCCTCAAAGTGTAGGTTGACGATTTAAGTGTCGACATTATACAGCGGGCTGGATGTAAGTAGTTATAGCAAAAAGGCTTCTTTTTCTGACATGATTTTGCAATAAAAGCACTTTAATGTCATGAATTAATCATTACTTTATTGATGGATTTTAGTTTTTTTACCCATATCTTGATAGGGTAACTGGCGCCCCGGCGCAGGACATTTTATGATAAGCCCGATTTCACACATTATTATCAGGTACAGATTATGAAAGGGACGATTGTCGCAGGGTTTGTTATTGCCGCTTTATTTGTCATGGAAGGCTGCTCCAAGACTGAAGAAGTGGAAGAGGCGGAGTCCACTGCGCTAATGCCAGAGGAGCATAACGAGCCTGTTCAGCTGGAGCGGCGAGCGATTATTCGCCAGCCAACACAGAGCAGTGCTGATGAGCTTGCCACTCCTTTGCCTGAGACAAAAGAGGATCCAGTAGACCCCGAGCCGCCACTGGTTCCCCCACCTGAGAAACCGCAAGAAAGTGATAGTCAGGTGAGAAAAGCACTTGAGGATTTAGCGGCCGAAATGGTGGTCTGGTTGCCCGCTGATACGCTTGATAAGTGGGTATTGCTGATTGACCTAATGGCGAATGGAGAGGTTCCCAATAAACATCGTCCGCTTGATTTTCCAGTGGCGCCTTTTAAAGTGAATAGTTTGTCCGTGGCAGATTTGGCAAATTATCAGCGTGCTATCCCCTTGATTGATGTTATTACTGCGATTCCACCACAACGACTGGCGCGTTACTATCAGGCTTGGCGTTTTGAACTGGAAAACTCTTTTCGTGGTCTCGGTAAGCCGGGTTTATTTGATCAGCGTTTGCATGTGGCCATTGATCGAATAATTGCGGTACGGCCGCTGGTAAAATCCGCCAGTTTGAAACGCCCGAGTGTGATGTATAAATACCAGGATGAGGCGCTTGAAAAAGCATCCGCGCTAGAGAAGTTCATGTGGCGCCTGGGGAGAGAGAACAGTGTATTGATACAAAATTATTTAAAAAAATTAAAACCGTTGCTCTAGGAGGCTGTCGGGTTTAACGCTATTCTACTGCGGTGTTGGAGCATGCTAGGGTTTTGCATGATTACCGAGTAGTCAGCCTGTTGAGAGGCAGACTGCTCGCTGCTAGGTTGTCAGTGTTCTGCTGCCAATAAATTTTCTCCCTTAGTGGACAGCTATCTCCCCTGCAAAAACTGATAAGCGCTGGTACCGTTGTCGCCTTTCCTAGCTGGCGTTGCGACATTGCTGCGCTAAAGTAGAAAAAATGATTTCCTGCTGGATGCTGGATGACTACAGCATCTTCTTTGCAGTGCCAGTTGGCTTTGATCAATTGCTTGTTGTGACTGTTGGATATGTGTACTCGTGTGGGATCGATAAAATGCAACTCAATGCGTTTATCGTTCCCGTTCATGACAAAATGCTGTTTGTCTAAAGTGCAAGCAAAGGTGCTAGTGCAAAGCAGTAGAGATGTTATTGCGGCTATAAGTTTACTGCTGCATTTTATCAGAAGTTGATTGGCTGTATATGCTTGAATCATGGCTGCTCACCGCCGCTTGTTTGTTAAAACTATATTTAAGAAATAGCATGCTGCAGGTGTTTAGGCGAGCGAACTTTGGCAAATATGCCTTAGATGTTAACTGTTGTTTATTTGGTTTGTGCGCTGGTTAGCATGCGCTTAAGCAAGCACCAGCGAGATTTTTCAGTGCCGGTTCATAACCGAAAGTAATTAGTGCCCATCCAGAAATTAGACAAAGAGATCCTGGCCAGCGCAAATCTTGCGACTTAAAGGCCTTGAAAAGGCCTAGGAGCTAGATTTGCGTTGGCCAGGAGCGGAATTAATTTTCGAAAACTTCCGGTTTCTGGTTAGGCACTAATTAGAACAGATAGGTGAGGCCTGTTGTAAGATCTATATTATGCACCGTCTCATTTTTCTGAATAAGGTTGGTTTTATACAAATGATCACGAAGATCAACATGCCAAAGCAGTCTGTCACTGACCGAGATACGATAGCCGGCGCCGAAGATGTAGGTAAAGTTTTCCTCTCCGCCAAATTCGGTATGCCCCAGTCCCGCCACCAGATGAAATGCCGACAGAGCACTGCGGGCGGATGAGGGAAATACTTCGCCGGGGAATAGGTTGTATCCCAGCAATAAATCAACATAGCGATAGTCTCGATCGCTACTATCGACCAAATCAACGGCATTTTTTTCATAGGAGGAGCGTGAAACTTCAGCGCTGCCAAAATTAAACTGAAGAAAGATATCCTCGGTAGCATGAAATGAGCTGCGAATACCCACTACAGGTTCACTGGCAAAGTCCTCAATATTGATTATGCCTATGAACGCACCAAGCTCGAAGAACTCGGTATCAATGCCAGCGCCTTTTTCGTCGGCATTGGATTGCTGCTCTGCTACACTGGCAGCAGAGAGGGTTAAAAACAGGGGCAGTAGTGCAGATTTGCCCAGTGCTAAAAGAACGTGCTGAAGCCGATTTTCCATTCTTCTAATTTCACCGTATCGTCGGTTGCAGAAACAGAATACCAACGGTATTCACCTCGTATTACAAAGTTGCGTGCCAGGTAGTAACTGGCACCCAGCGCATAGTTGTAGTGGCTGGATCGATCGAAACCAAGTTCTGTATGTTGTGGCTGTGCGTCTAGGGACATCTTGCCGGCGCCGAATAGGAGATAAGGAGTCAGCTTCCAGTTGGGTAGCGCTTTTGCGTTTATATCCCAGCGAGCAAGCGGCTCAAGCAGTGCATTCCAAAGAGGGAAGGGCTCGATTAATACATTGAGTCCGTAATACTCGCCGCTCACCTTAGTGCTATAAATCTTGCCGCCCTCAAGTTCAGTGCCTAACCAGCTTAAGGGGCGATAGCCAGCGTTAACACTAAAAGTGTCTGCACCTTTAATATCACCGTTGGCAATCTGTCCGCCAGTAAAGCCAACTCGCCAGCCATTCCTTAAATAATCACCATGGCCAACTGTAGGCAAATCAACGGGAACGCCCGTTGGCTGTAAAGTACGAGATATTTGTGAAGCCTTGGTCCAACCAGTTTTACCATTGTTGGAGCGTATTTCGTACCAATCGGGCCGACGCGTCAGTATCTCTATTGTTTCACCCTGTTCAATGACATGAAAAACCGGATAACCGCGTCCGGGGCCAGTATGCATATCGACATAGGGGTCGATGACTTCAAGTTTCATTGGAGTCTTTGTGGCGGCCTGAGGAGCTTGTGAGTCCTGATGAGAAGCCACCTGATCCGCACTGGCGAGCGATGATAGCAAGCTTAAGCAAAACACACTGATAGTTGTTAAGTACAATCTAGGCATAGCAAATCACTACAATTTAAATTCAGGTTGTTGAATTAGCATCATGACCTTGTGGTTTAAAACAGGGTCTTGGAGTTTAAAATAAATAATTAAGGCCTGATGAAAATTCGATATTGTGGGTGGTCTTTTTGTCATCAAGGAAATCTCTGTTAAATATTCGATCTCTGAAATCAATATTCCAGGTTAGCCAGTCGGTCACTACCATGCGATAGCTGCTACCGATAATAAAGGTAAGGTTGGTATCGTCTGCAAATGTGCTATTGCCAACGCCCGCCAAGAGGTATATGCCGGAATTGAAATTTCGACTCTCACCAAAAAATGACTTCCCGGGGAAAAGGTTATAGCCGAACTGCAGATCATAATATTTAAACTTTCTGTCTTCGTCAGCGAGAAAAGATCCGCCTGCCAATTTTTCAAAAGTGGCTTTTTCTACGTCGCTTTGACCGTAACTGGCTATCAATAGCATTTTATCCAAAAAGTGGTAGGCGCCGGAAATACCAAAAACGGCGTTTGCACTAAAGTCTTCTACAGAAATAAAACCGGCAAAGGCGCCCACCTCGAAAGATTCGGTATCAATGGTCGCGTCTTTGATGACGCGGTGCTTATCCTTGGGTTCGATAATTTTAATAGGTTTGATGCCGACATTGGATTCGTCTGCACCAGTGGCGGCGAGCGCATATAGGGAGAGTCCAAAGACTAAAACAATATGTTGAAACCACTTATGCATATCTTGTTACTCACCGTGCCTGATTTTAAGGTCTACGAAAATTTTAAGTTCTTGTACAAGCATAGCGAATCTATAGCTATTTGCTGGTGAACTTGTAAATCTTACGAATGGGGTCACAAAAATAACAGCCAATTCCTAGAATTTTTTTATACCATTGAAAGAGGCCTTTGATTGTCTGGCAAAAGATGAGACCACTAGAAACCCTTATTCGGACGCCTAGTAGTCACTCCTAGAGTGTGTAATGTGAGGCCTCGCTAGCATATGAAAAAAACCACCTAAAACTGATAGATGCTAAACGAAACGAAATAAACGGTAATCAAAATTCAGTAAGAAATAACTATTTTCTTGCCTTGGAGATTATTTTGTCGTGTAGAAACAAGAAAAGTCCACAAATGATGACCCGCATCTCAGTCAGCACAAATTGAATGGGGCATTTTGTGACAGAGTCATAGATTAGCCCCATTCAGATTTAACTTTCTGTAAATATCTACCAAACTAAATTTCGTACCGTAAATATCCAATGCTGGAAGATAGGCCTGCATTGCCAGTGTCTATCTATGTGGAGTTGTGCTTGTAATGCCAAAATTAAGTTTCCTTATAGCCATTTTTGTATCCGTGACTGTATCTGCTTATGCCGCTGCAGCGAATGACGATGGCAAGTCAATTGCGTTTGCCGCGGAAAAGGCTGCTAAGAGTAATGCAGAGGCATTGTCAGCGGTTAGAAAAATTTCCAAGGATGTACAAGCGTTAAAGCAAGGTGTTATAGAGCTAAACAAGGATCTGCGCCTGATGGAAGAAGAATTACTGTTTCCATCCAGCACACAGTACACCGTTTTTGTTACTTTGGATGTCGGGAAATACTTTTCCCTGGAAGGTATAAAACTCAAAATTGACGGAAAGTTGGTTAGCTCCCATATCTATTCCGAGAAACAGCGACAAGCGCTGGCCCGTGGAGGCGTTCAAAAATTGCATATCACCAATCTAAATGAAGGCAAGCATACCGTAACCGCATTTTTTGCAGGCCTTGGCCCGAATGGCCGGCCATACAAGAGAGCATCCAGCCTTGATTTTGAAAAAGGAAAAAGCAGCCGCTATATCGAATTGGCTGTTGTTGATGATGAAGCAAAGCAAGAACCCACTTTTCTGATTAAACAATGGTAAATGATTGTGATTAAGAGAATGGGTCTATTAATACTAGTCATTGCCTCCGCCTCATTGAGTCCTTGGCTGCATGCGAGTGTACAAAAGGGATCAGAGCTGGAATATGGCGTTATTCTTTTTGACTATTATCAGCAGGATTATTTCTCCGCCCTGATTGAATATGAGTACAACAAGAGCATTGGCAATCCATTGGCGGTGGAAGATTCTGCGAAAGTGCTCAAGGGTGGAATGATGCTTTCCTACGGTTTGACCGACTATTCTCACAAGATTTTTGACAAGCTACTCACGGAAGATATTGATGAGCAGACAAGAAACCGCGCCTGGTTCTATCTGGCCAGCCTGTATTTCAATAAGGGTAATATTGCTAAATCCTCAGAAGCCTTGCTGAAAATAAAAGGTGATATGCCACGGGAAATTCATCAGCGCTACCATTATCTGGCAACCTTGATCAATATTAGGAACAAGCACCTTTCGGTGGCGAAGGAAGTTATCTTTGGTGGTCAGCAGTCCTCGCCTTACGAGCCCTATTTACTTTTCAATCTGGCCATGTCTCAGCTAAAAAGCGGCAAAATCGAGCAGGCTATTGAAAACCTGCAAAGGGTGACAAGCTATGCAGACAATGGTGAGGAGTTTTCCGCCCTGGCCGATCGCGCCAAGCATGCCCAGGCTCTGATCGCTATGGAAGCAAAGAAAATGCCGCAAGCCTGGGTGCATCTGCAGGGAATCGGTACATCTGGCCTTTATTCAAATCGGGCGTTATTAACCTACGCTTGGACGGCAATTAATCTTCAGCGTTTTGACGAGGCAATACCTGCCTTGCGGATATTGGATAAGCGCTCGATTGCCTTACCTGAGGTTCAGGAAACTAAAGTTTTACTGCCGCATCTATACGAGCAGCAGGGAGCCAAACGAAAAGCCCTAAAAGGATACTTGCTAGCCGTTAAGGAATTTGAGCGCGGGGTTTCTGAAGTAGAAGAAGCACGCCGAATTATAGCCAAACGCGATGTTCCAGAAGAGTTTGTGGTCAACCTGGAGGCGATAATGGATGACTCTGACTGGTTCGGAACCCAGCCTACGGTTGATTACAACAAGCTAACGCCTTTTCTTGTCGAGCTAATGGCGAGCAATGCTTTTCAGGAATCGTTAAAGGAGCTGGCTGACCTTTATGCTATCAGGAAAAACCTTAACTATTGGCAAGCGCAGTCCAGTCAGCACAAAACCATTTTGGCTAATCGTGGCTCCAAGCTGTCTCCTTCTCGCATTGAAAAGCGCATTGCTGACGGTGAAAATTCTTTTGCGGAATATAACGATGAGATTCTTGAACTGAGGCTGCATGTTCAGACGCTAGAGATGGATGATCAAAAACGCTTTGGCGCTTTGTTGGATACATCTGAGCAAGAGTTAGATTTACTGGGGGATAAAATTGTCAATATCAAGAAAATCAGCAAACCCTATCGTCATTCAAAGGGCAAGAAAACCCAGGTAAAAACCTTGCATCGTCGTATAGATCAGGAGCTGAAAAAAAGTAATAACCTGATTGCCACTATTGAACCGGTAATGCGTGCAGTAGTGAATGCGGAGTTGGATAAACATGAAGAGCGTATGAGGTATTACTGGGCACAAGCTCGCTTGGCGAAGGCACGCTTATACGACTCAACCTTGCTGGGCTTGGATGATGTAAAGCCGGCCCCCCGAAACAATTCTGAACGACAAGTACGAGGCTCAACAAAATGAAGTTGGTTTATAGTGGATTTCGCTCAACATCGCTGGCCAGGCTAATCGTGGCATCCGTCGCAGTATCTTCGATAGCGGCTTGTAGTTGGATGGCGGATAAAGGAACCATCGGTAGCCTCGGCAAGGTGCAAGAAGAAGAGACGGATTTAAGCTTTGATAACCTGGATCATCAAAAGGTAAGAGAAGAGTACCTGGAGATTATAGAGCTTGTTGACGACAAGTACCTGAAGGCACAAATAGAAAGACGTGTGGCCGATGTTTACATGATGGAGGGCGACCATAAGCAGCTGCAGCCAAAGACACCACCGAGTAAAAGCTACTACCGTGAAGCGATCAGCTCCTATGTGGAAGTGCTAGAGAAATACCCCAATTCCCCTGACAACGCTGAGGTGCTTTACCAGTTAGCCAAGGCCTATGATATGGAGGGCGAGCAGGGCAAAGCGCTTGAAATGCTAACTCGCTTGGTGGATCGACATCCCTATTCGCCTCATTTAGTTGAGGCCTATTTTCGAATGGGGGATATCTACTTCAATAACAAAATGTATCGACAGGCTGAGGATGCCTATCGATCAATGATTAAGCTTGATGTCAATAGTGAAAATGCCAATGTTCACTATATGTTGGGATGGTCTTTGTACAAGCAAAGTGCCTATGTCGAAAGCCTTGATTCATTTGCTTATGTACTTAATCAAACAGTCAAAGGAATTGATAATATCGATTCGTTGAATAACGCTGAAAAGTCGCTATTAAATGACACCTTGCATTCCATGAGTCTTGCGCTGGTTTATAGTGGCGGCTCGCAAGAGATAGAAAATATTGGCGCCCTAAAAGGGAAGCCCTATATCTGGATGGTTTATCAGGATTTGGGTGATTTCTTTCTTGAAAAAGAGTTGTTTGAAGATTCCGCAATTACTTACCGCAGTTTTGTTGTAAACCACAAAAAATCCGATAAAGCACCGGGTATGCACAGCAAGTTGATTGCCGCTTATATCAAAGGTGGTTTCCCGCATCAGGCCTTACCGGAGAAAGAACGATTTATAGATTACTACGGAATCCACTCAAAATATAAGCGTAATCCTGAAGGCGGTGTGCTTGCAGAGCTGGCTCCCGATCTAAAAAGCTATATAGATGAGCTGGCGCGCCATTACCACAGCGAAGGCCAGAAACATGAAAAGCCGCTAAAAGGTGTGGATTACAAAGCCTACAATAGAAAACAGAAAAAGCACTTTTCTGCAGCGGTTGAATCCTACGATAAAGCAGCGCGATTCTACCAGGAATACGTTGATACCTTTCCCAAGGATAAGCGCGTTGCACAGATGATATTTTTGAAGGCAGAAACGCACTTCTCGGCTCGTCAGTATATTGCAGCGATTAGCGAATACGAAAAGATCGCTTATGAGCTGGAAGGCAGAGAAAAAGACAAAAATGCGGTTAACTCCGGTTATGCAGCAATTATTTCTTACCAGAAATACATTGCCGGCCTAAAGCCTGATTCGCGAAAGGCAAAATCAGCACAGCAAAAAGCGGTAGATAGTATGTTGCGATTTGCGACCGTCTACCATAGCGATTCGCGCTCCTCGTCAGTGCTAACCAATACCAGTGAGTATCTGTTTAAGCTTGATCGTTATGAGCAGGCACTGCAGATTTCCAGCGACCTTGTTAAGAACAATACCAAGTTGGATAAGTCACTAAAGAAAGTGGCTTACGGGATTATGGCACATTCCCTATTTAATTTGGCGCGTTACGAAGAGGCGGAAAAACAATACATGAATCAGCGAGCCTTAGTGAGCAAAAAATCTAAAGAGTATCAGCAGATAACCGAGCGGCTCGCAGCAAGTATCTACAAAAAGTCAGAGATTCTGGCTGCTGCAGATAAAAAACCCGAGGCAATAGAACAGTTGCTAAAACTGAAACAGCTTGCGCCAAATACGGCTATTCGTATAACCGCACAATACGATGCCGCCACCATGCTGTTGGGCCTGGAAAAGTGGTCGCCAGCGATTGCTGAACTGAAAGCGTTAATTCGGGATTTTCCCGAGAATGAGCTAGCAGTCGAGTTTCCTCGAAAATTGGCCTTTGCCTATGAGAAGAGCGGAAATATTCGCAAAGCGGCCAATAGCTACTATGCGCTCTACCGTAACGATCCGGATGCGGCGGTTAGGCAGGAGGCGCTATTTCTCGCTGCCGATCTTTATCACAAAGACAAAAACTATGAAACAGCGATCAAACATTACAAAGCATATGCCCACCAGTACGAGCAGCCCTTTGATAATCGAATGGAAGCGCGTTTTCACCTGGCGGAGTTATACGAAGCGATTGATGACAAAACACGCCACCTCTATTGGTTAAGGCGCGTGATTGATGGCGATAAAAAAGGCGGCGATCAACGTACTGACCGTAGTCGCTGGCTAGGTGCCTGGGCCAATGTGAAATACGGAGACTATTTTAGCTGGGAGTTTAATCGACGAAAATTGAGACAGCCTTTGGAAGTTAGTCTGCCAAAGAAGAACAAAACGCTCAAAGATGCCACCACTCGTTATGAGATGGCGGTGGAATACGGCATTGTTGAGTTCGTTACCATGTCGAGCTACAAAATTGCCGGCCTTTATGATCGTTTTTCTCAGGAACTGATTAAGTCGCCAAGACCGCAGGGTTTGTCTGCGGCAGATAAAGTGATGTATGAACAGATTATTGATGAGCAGGCAGCTCCCTTTGTTGCCCTAGCCGCTGATATCCATAAAAGCAATATCGATAAGGCTTGGGGCGGATATTTTAACGAGTGGATTAATAAGAGCTTTGTAGAGATGGCACGACTGTCACCAGAGCGTTTTGGAAAACTGGAAGTGGAGGTGAGTTACGGTGATGAAATACGCTAAAACAATTCGAGTATCGGCAATGGCGATCACTCTGGCCGCAATGGTTGGGTGCGCGCAGCAGTCCGTAATTACCCAGCAGCAGGCGAGTGCTGAAGGCTCCGAGCTTAATGAGAAGTCTTCCGCGAAGAAGCTGGATGATGTTGCGATAGTGGATACCAATGCCTTTATACCCAAGCAGCAATATGATCAAAGTGGTGTAAAGATTCATTATTCTGCTACGGAAAACCCCTACCTTCTTCAAGAGGGCGTGATTAAAAAAGGCTCGGTGGCGATTTTTATCACCGCCCGTCGAGCGTATAAGTCGGGTGATCTGGAACTGGCGAAGAAAACGCTGAATAAATTGACTAAGGAAGATAGCTCCTTGGCAGGCCCCTGGGTGATGCTGGGAAATATTGCCAAGCAGCAGAATGATCTGCCTGTAGCGGCAAAATGTTATAGCAAAGCGATAGCGATCAACCCCAAAAACGTCAATGCCTATGCTGGTTTGGCGTTGGTGCAACGTCTGCAAGGGAAGTTTAAGCATGCGCAAAACACTTATGCACAAGCCTTGCTTGAATGGAAGGACTTCCCGGAAGGGCACTTGAATCTGGCGATATTATATGACATTTATTTGAATCAGCCGCTTATGGCACAAAAGCATATGGAGGCTTATCAATTTTTGAGTCGTGGGGTAGATAACCAAGTTGCTCAGTGGCAGGCTGAAATTCAAGGGCGAACAGGCATTCAAGAAAGTTTTATCGATAGTCGGGCAAAGCTGGCTATAGGCGGCTTTGCCGATAAAGTTGATCTGGCGGTAAGCGGGGGATTAAGTAATGAGTAAGTATATATTGCTGGCTTCACTTCTTTTGCTTCCTGCATTCGCTCAGTCACAGGAGTCCATTAAGCTGGAGAGTACCTTTGTAGGGGATAAGGAGCAGCCATCGGTGAGTTACTTTGTTCCCTGGCAGGGTTTAGGTACGCCGGACAAGCTTTATAGAAATATTGAAGGTAGTCATGATCAAACACTCAGTACGGTAGATCGTGATGTACTGGTTCGTTCAATCAGGATCTATAACGAAATGGATCTTGAGAATAGTAATTTGCCCAACAACTAATCTTTTAACAACTAGCAGTAATAGAGGTAATAACCGTGATTGATATATACAGCACCATAACCAAGTTTTTACAGGAAGGTGGATTCTTTATTTTTCCCATCGCCGTAGTGCTAGCCATTGGTGTGGCTATCACAATTGAGCGCTGGGTATATTTAAAGCGTGAAACCGCAAAAAACATCAAGGCATTTGATGATTTCTTGCCATTATTGCGAACCAATGATCATGAAAAAATGACCATGTTTACCCGCGAATGTGCAGCGCCGATTACGCGTATTATCGGTTGTGGCCTGGATATGATGAAAGTGTCCAAACAGCGTGCTGATGTTGAAAATGCCATGAGTGAAGGTGTTTTGGAATCAATGCCACAGCTTGAGCAACGTACTGGCTATCTTGCTGTGCTTGCAAATGTGGCAACACTGCTAGGTTTACTGGGAACAATTGTTGGTTTGATTGCGGCCTTCTCTGCAGTAGCTAGCGCCGATCCCGCTGAAAAATCTGCTTTGCTTTCACTGTCAATTTCAGTGGCGATGAACACGACCGCCTTTGGTTTGATCGCAGCGATTCCACTACTTATATCACACGCGGTTTTGCAAAATAAAACCACGGCGATTATCAGTAGCCTGGAAATGGGAGGCGTTAAGTTTCTTAATATTATGACGTTGAATCGTGCTATCGAAGCCGGTATTGCCAGAGACTAATAAGGGTGTGTTATGAGTTTTAAAATCAAACACCGCGACATTGATGACGCTGAGCTGGACATCACTTCATTTATGAATTTGATGATCGTCTTGGTTCCTGTGTTGCTATTAAGCCTGACCTTTACTCAGATTCGAGTGCATGATATTCATTTGCCGGACTTGACGGGGGGGGATGGTAATAGTCAAAATTCCCAGTCAAAGCTTGAGATCGTCGTCAGTAATGATGGTTTTAAAGTGTACTATCCGAGCCAAAACCTGGTGAAGGAAATACCGGCGATCGAGCGAGTGGAAGGAAAGGTTCTGGACTTTATTGTTCTAGGGCAGGTCATGAGAGAGCTAAAGCTACAGCTTAGTGACAAGAAGGATGTTTTGATAATGTCCTCAGGAAGTCTGAATTATCAGAGTCTGGTTTCTACTATGGATACGGTTAAGTCCTATAAAGCC
The DNA here is from genome assembly GCA_030618505.1 of Spongiibacteraceae bacterium. GTDB lineage: Bacteria > Pseudomonadota > Gammaproteobacteria > Pseudomonadales > PIVM01 > JAUXDF01. Next base: position 20,437 of record JAUXDF010000006.1, read on the forward strand.
GTGGTAGCAGCGAGTCTGGTAGAAGTTGAACTATTCCCGGAGATATCTCTGGGCGATGCGAGTTGATAGAACAATGATGGGATCAGCAACAGCGAGAAGAAAAAGCAAGAAGGGTTTTGACGCCAATTTAAATCTGGTGTCATTAATGGATATTTTTACTATTTTGGTTTTCTTTCTACTACTGAACTCAGGAGAGAGCCAGGATTTGGAGCAGGCGGACTTCGTTAAGTTGCCTAATTCGACCGCAACGCCTACTTTGCGCGGTGATCTGATCATATCCATTAATGATGATCATATCCTGCTTGATAAAACAGTCGTTGCAAAAGTGAGTGAAGTGATGAACGCGCCCCATAAGGAGATCAAGGATTTATCCGATGCGCTAAGTGCCTATGTAGAGAAAAAAGGCGACTTAAATGGCTATGAAAAGGCCAATGGATTAGCGGTCACTATTATGGGAGATCGGGCTGTACCGTATACGCTGTTAAAAAGTGTGATGGCAACTTGCAGCCTGAAAGATTTCAGAGATATCTCCCTGGCGGTAAACCAGATTGCTGGGTCCAGTGTGGCGAGTAATTCTGCTACCGGTTCCAGTAAACAAAGTGTGGAGGGTTAATTATGTCAGCTACATGCTATCCCTTATCAGCAGAATTAGTGCTTCCATGGAGCTCTGGCAGGGACCAGGAAAAGAAATTCAAGGAAACGCTGAAGAAAATTCTGGTGCCGGTGTTGTTGCTCTTACTGATCATGCCCTGGTTGCCGGTGTTTGAAAAAGAATTTGTTGAGCCAGAAACCAAACTGGTAAAGACCAAGGTGTTCTTGAAACCGCCTGTGGTCGACAAATCCCGACAGCCCAAACCTAAGCCAAAACCGGCCAAGACGGTAAAGGCAAAAAAGAAGGCGCTGGCAAAATCGCCCTCCAAGTCAAAAACCAAAGCTCCGACGCAAGGTATTGCGGCTTTGTCAAAACAGTTGAGTGCTCTGCGAGCATCTGTTGATACCTCCAGATTTCAGAACAAAAATGTTGTGGTTTCAACCTCAGGCAAGGTAGCAAATAGCCGTCGACAGTTACTGGGTAGTGATAGTGCGAATAGAACCAGTGGCGGTATTAAGCTTAGTGATAGCCCGGCGAAAAGCACTTCTTTAGCTGGGCACCAATCCACGGCGGTTGATAGTCCAATTCAGATTGTTGGCATCCCTGGTGGTAGTAGTAATGGATACTCATCCTCTGTGGAGGGGCAGCGTGATATGGAAAGTATCAGGCGAGTATTTGAACAATATAAGGGCAGTGTTTTTGCTCTCTATACCCAGTCACTGAGGGCCCATCCGGATTTACAAGGTAAGTTTATGTTTGAGCTGGTTATTGAGCCAGATGGCAGTATCTCTGCATTAAAGTTGATTGCCAGTGATCTTGGATTTAACCAACTTGAGCGAAATATTTTAACCAAAATAAAGGCAATTCGTTTTGGTGAAAAAGATGTGATCGCAACTGCAGTGCAATACAAGTTTGTTTTTCTTCCAAGCTAGGAGTCTGTCGGATTTAACGCTGTTCTACTGCGGAAAAACATAAATCAGCCATTTTTCTCGTTCGATTGCGTTAAATAGCGAGCTATGCCCAAAGCGTTTCACGGGGCAGGCTCTTCGCCTTAATCGAACGCAAAAACTGACTAATTTTTGCTTTCCCTCGCTACGAACGGTTAAACCCGACAGACTCCTAGTATTTTAAAAATGTAGTTTATTGATTGCAATATTAGATTTTAAATTGATATTGCTTTTTTTTGTCAATTGATAAAATCATGCGCTTAATATTAAAGAGACGGATGATATCAAAAGGTATTTATTAATGCCGTTCCGTCGGCTGCTAATGTAAAGCTGTTGTGTTGTTGGAGATAAGCGATATCGGATGTCGTGCATAGGCGGATTTTATATAGCTGAAAACACACATTCAAAGCTGTTTTATAATGTTGCTTTAGGCGTTATTAAGGATTTCTGAAATCATGCTGGTTTATATTATATATCGGTCTAAATAGCATTAGGTTATGACGATGCTGTCACGACATATCGATATATAATAAGTAATACTATAAATGTTGAGAATAAATCCATATGTCGAGTTGTATAGGGGATGTTGTAATGGATACGCTAGTTAAACTTATAGGTAAGAGAGCTTTATTGTTGCTCGCGCCAGTCTTATTGCTGGGTTGCGGTGAAAGTACTTCTGATCTGGATACCGATGTTTTTACGGAAACACCCTTCGC
>JAUXDF010000101.1 GCA_030618505.1 Spongiibacteraceae bacterium
AGACCTAATTGCCGCCTGATTGCCAATGCGCTGGGTACGCCTCCAGCAGACATTATAAAGCGCATTCAGGACTCCGGCCGCCTGGTTGGCGCCCTCTGCGGCAAGGTAAAGCAGGCGCTAGCCCACAAAAAGGCTGGCCTGGACTTTATTATCGCTCAGGGAACAGAAGGTGGTGGCCACACCGGTGAGATCGGCTCGATGGTGCTCTGGCCACAGATCATTGACGCAGTGGGTGACACACCCGTTCTGGCTGCTGGTGGCATTGGTAGTGGCCGACAAATGCTGGCAGCCATGGCGCTGGGTGCAGCAGGTGTGTGGACTGGATCATTATGGCTGGCGGTAGAGGAAGCCGAAGCCGAGCCTGCACAAAAACAGTCCTACTTTGATGCCTCCGAGGAGGATACCGTTCGCTCGCGAGCCTGGACTGGTAAACCCTGTCGCATGCTGAAAAACGAATGGACCGAAGCCTGGGCCAGCTCAGAAACACCCGACCCGCTAGGGATGCCCTTGCAAGGACTGGTCAGCACCGATGCGATTAGGCGCACGCACAAATATGCTGCCGTTGGCGAATGTCAGAAGGTTGCGTTCAATCCTGTTGGCCAAGTGGTTGGAATGATCAACTCGGTGGAGTCCTGCCGTGATTTAATCTTCCGGCTGTTAAGCGAGTATGTCGATGCCGTAGAACGTGTTAATGGCCTAATGCCTGAAGAATAGCTTCTTCTCTATAGAAATCCCGAGCTCCTTTCTTACTCGGGATTTCTGAGTTCAACCTCTACCTGCTTTCAGGCCCTCGCTCAAAATGCCCTGTTAAAAAGATTGTATCCCGCCGCCCGCAAATCCATACTATACGCTCCATACACTGCTAACCTTCCGGCGTTCCTATGAGTCGAACCTTAAACCATTGTTTGGGTCTACATTTTTCATAGAGAAGCATCCGCAGGCATGACTGTAGAAAAAATTACAGGCGATGAGGAATCAACCGCATGGATAACACATCTCATATTGACCTTTTAATTGAGGGTGCGGGCTGTGCCAGCTGTGTGGGGAAAATTGAATCAGCGCTTCAAAATGTCCCAGGCGTTAATACAGCAGCGATGAATTTCCCCTTACGTACGGTATCTGTTGACGGAGTAACCACTCCCCAGGCATTAATCGAGGCGGTAGAAAACGCCGGTTATCATGCGACCCCGATCAGTTCTGATGCCGATGCGCTGGACGAGAAAGAAAAAGCAGACCTTGCCTATTACAAACGGCTAATACGAAAAGTAATTATCGCCCTGGGCCTGGGCGTGCCACTTATGATCTATGGCCTATTCATTGGCGAAATGACTGTATCCACCACTAACGAAAGAATCGCCTGGCTCATTGTAGGCTTACTAACTGCGGCGGTAATGTATTTTTCCGGCAAACATTTTTATGTCGGAGCCTGGAAATCCTTTCGTAATCACAATGCTAATATGGATACCTTGATTGCCTTAGGAACGGGCACAGCGTGGATTTATTCCATGGTCGTGGTGTTCTTCCCCGACATGGTTCCGGAGATGGCACGGCATGTCTATTTTGAAGCCACGGCGATGATTATCGGTTTAATTGACCTTGGCCTGGCACTGGAGTTAAAAGCCCGCGGTCGAACCTCTCAAGCCATCAAACGTTTAATTGGCCTGCAAGCAAAAACCGCCCGAGTGCTTCGTGACCAGCAGGAAATCGACATTCCCATTGAACAGGTACTTTTGAATGATTTCGTCCGCGTGCGTCCCGGTGAAAAAGTTCCTGTCGATGGCCTTGTCACAGAAGGTCATACCAATATTGACGAATCGATGCTCACCGGTGAGCCGATGCCCGTTGAAAAACAACAGGGCGACCCCGTGGTAGCCGGCACTTTAAACAAGTCAGGCTCGATAATATTTAAAGCAAGCCGTGTTGGCAAAGATACCGCCTTGGCTCACATCATTAATATGGTCAAACGCGCCCAGAACTCCAAACCGCCTATTGGTCGTCTCGCCGATATCATTGCCGGCGTTTTTGTACCGGTCGTTATGATTATCTCTATACTCAGTGCAATGGTGTGGTTACAGCTCGGGCCTGATCCAGCGCTGGCATTCGCCGTTGTTTCTGCAACCACGGTATTAATCATTGCCTGTCCCTGTGCGCTTGGGCTGGCGACACCCATGTCAGTAATGGTGGGAGTAGGTAAGGCTGCTGAGTCCGGGGTATTAATACGTAACGGCCAAGCACTGCAAACGGCTAGCAAAATTACCGCTATGGTGCTGGACAAAACCGGCACCATTACCGAGGGTTCGCCCAAAGTCACACAGATACACACCGCAGGCTCAATCAGTGAACAGGATGCTTTGCAACTGGTGGCCAGTCTGGAGACCGGATCCGAACACCCTCTCGCCCAGGCTATCGTTGATTCTGCCAACGAAAAAGGTATCACTACCCTGCCCGTCGATAATTTCGAAGCCATTGCCGGTCATGGAGTCAGCGCTAAAGTCAGCGGCCGCCAGCTATTGTTTGGCAATGAAAAATTGATGCAAGATCAGCAAATAACGCTTAGCGAGCAAGAGCTGAAAAAAGCACAGTCTTTTGCCGAGCAAGCGCAAACACCCATGTACTTTGCCCTTGATGGTGAGCTGGCAGCAATTATTGCCGTGGCCGACCCTATCAAGGAAGATTCAATCGCGGCCATCAAACGCTTACATCAAAATAATATTCGCGTAGTGATGTTAACCGGTGACAATCGAGCCACCGCAAAAGCGGTGGCCAATAAAGTGGGCATTACGGAGTTTTTTGCCGAAGTGTTGCCAGAAGATAAATCAGCCAAAATTGCTGAACTGCAAAGTCAGGGTGAAGTGGTTGGCATGACCGGTGATGGCATCAACGACGCCCCCGCCCTGGCTTTAGCCAATGTTGGATTTGCCATTGGCACTGGTACTGATGTCGCGATAGAAAGCGCCGATATCACTTTAATGCGTGGCTCCCTGCACGGACTGGCCGATGCCATTGCAATCAGCAAAGCGACACTGCGTAATATCAAACAAAACCTGATAGGCGCCTTTATCTACAATGCCGCTGGCATTCCCTTTGCTGCCGGTGTTTTTTATCCTCTTTTTGGCGTACTACTGAGCCCGGTGATTGCCGGTGGCGCGATGGCATTTTCGTCGCTAACCGTTGTCAGCAATGCCAATCGGCTGCGTCTGTTTAAAGCCGAGGATCACTAGGAGTAACAGTATGTGGATTATCAACATTATCGGTCTCTTACTTATCGCCGGGATCATTTGGTGGTTTTGGTTATACAAACCCAGCAATGATACAGAAAACTATACCAGCGCTGACAGTGGCGCTATTACTGTACTGGTAGAAAACGGCGTCTATCAACCAGCACTCATAAAAATACCCGTCAATCAAGCAAGCACTTTACGCTTTATCCGCAAAGATAAAACCCCCTGCGCAGAAACTGTGGTATTTGATGGCCTCGACATTAGTGCTGAACTGCCTGTCGACAAACCCGTTGATATTGTCCTAACGCCCCAAAACTCTGGCACCTTTGGCTTTACCTGTCAGATGAAAATGTACAAGGGGCAACTGCTTGTAGAGGAACATCGCTAGTGCCCATCCAGAAATTAGACAAAGAGATCCTGGCCAACGCAAATTTTGCGACTTAAAGGCCTTGAAAAGGCCTAGGAGCTAGATTTGTGGTGGCCAGGAGCAGACTTAATTTTCGAAAACTTCCGGTTTCTGGTTAGGCACTAGCTAGTGCCCATCCAGAAATTAAACAAAGAGGTCATGGCCAACGCAAATCTTGCGACTTAAAGGCCTTGAAAAGGCCTAGGAGCTAGATTTGCGTTGGCCATGACCGGACTTGATTTTCGAAAATCAGCAGTTTCTGGATGGGCACTAGCTAAGTACATAGATTGCAAGCCGCGCCCATACAAGCAGTCGAAAGCATCGCTGGCAACAACATAAAATATAACAACGAATATACTCTAAAAAGTTGGAATCAAAATGAGAAGATGTTATTTATTATTTCTTGCCTGTTTTTGTGGCCTGAGCTCGGCCGCAACAAATCCCGCCTCCCATGCGATCATTCTTCAATATCATCATGTCAGCACAAAAACGCCCCACGCAACCAGTATTTCACCCACGCAGTTTGCTGAACATCTTCAATGGTTAGAGGATAACAATTTTCAGGTTTGGCCATTACCGAAAATTATCTCCGCATTACAACACAGCTCTTCGGGCAATAACGCAGCCGAAATCCTGCCGGATCGTATTGTGGCAATCACCTTTGATGACGGCTATTACAACAACTACCAGCACGCCTATCCATTGCTTAAAAAGTTTAACTATCCTTTTACCATTTTTCTAAATACCAAACCCGTTAATGATGCCTACAAAAGCCATTTAAATTGGCAGCAAATCAAAGAGATGAGCGAGAACGGTGCCACAATTGCCAACCATACAAAAACCCATCCCTATATGCTGCGACTCAGCGATAATGAATCCGCCAAACAATGGCGCCAGCGTATGAAAGAGGAGATTAACAGCGCCGAGACCAGCATCAAACAGCACACCGGACAATCTGAAAAGCTGTTCGCCTACCCCTACGGCGAAAGCTCCCCACAACTTAGAGAGCTGTTGACTGAGATGGGCTACACAAGCTTTGCCCAGTATTCAGGCCCAATCTCATCAGATAGCGATTTCAGCCAATTACCGCGCTTTGCGCTGTCGGGAAATTACACCAACCTCGATAGTTTTGCGCAAAAAATGTTGACCCTTCCCCTCCCCGTCTTTGAGGCCACAGCAATTGCGGCTATAAGCGATGGTGTGCTGCCCTATGCTGAAAAGAGGCCAGCTTTGGAATTAGTACTTGAGGCTGGCACAATCAAAGCAAAGGCGATTAGCTGCTTTGCCAGCGGGCAAGGTGCAATGGATATTGAAGTTCTCGACAGCAACAGATTGACAATTCGTCCCCGTGACGACATCCCGGTAGGTCGTTCGCGCTACAACTGTACAGCACGTGCTGCTCGCTCTGATACTAACGAAGCAATACGCTTTCACTGGTTCTCATACCAGTGGATTCGCCTTGGCGAGCAAAATCAGTGGCGGCATCACTAAGCTGCTCATCCCACTTGCTCAGGTCATTAATACGAATCATCGCTTTGAGTTCGTTAACATATTCCTCTCCACGCTCGGAATAACTGGCGAGGCCATTAGCGAGCAAAGAACCCGCAATAACTTTATTCTCATCGCGCAATTGCGCGCGCAATTGTCGTAGTTGTCGGTAAGCCGCATGGGTATTGATATTGCGAAAGTAGCTGCTGACCGAAGTTCGTACACTGTCAAACTGGGCAACTTCGTAGATTTCGCCATCCGGGCGCAAGCTGGGCACAAGACCACAACCCTTCTTAAAACACCACTGGCCAAAGTAATTATTTCCCTCTCGAGCAAACCGGGAAGTACCCCATGCGGATTCATTAGCAGATTGGGCCAGAGCCAGGGAGGTAGGAATAATATCAACGCGAATTAGCAGCTCAGCAAACAAGGCATCGATACTAAATCTATCATCGGACAGTTTGAAGCGTGCCAGCAGTTGATCAAAGTCGAGTTGCTCATCCAATGACAGAGCACCATTACTTTCAAACGCTGCTTTCAAGCTGACCAGTTGCTGGCGTTGCTGAAGCAGCGCCATATTCTCGGCAAGTACGTGAGCGATAAGAAAGTTAAAAAACGCCTGTTTTTTATGCTTGATAGCTGCTGTGCTTTCAAAGGGTTTATTGACCTTTGGTGTTTTGATTTCACTTTTCTGATCAACAGACTCCACTACCTCATCCACAAAATCAATCGCTACCTTTTGGCTGATCGTGGTGACATAAAGTGCGGTCAGCAAAAAAACCAAAAACAACCACACCGCAACAAAACGATACCGCATTCACTACTCCACTAATACAAAACCACACTTATTCAATTCGTTTTAACACCTGCAGCGGAGGCACTGAAACCACCCCCCGCGTACTAAAATAACCAATACTGGTCACCAGCGTCAAGCCTGCCAACGGCCCGAGCCAAGCAATTTGTGAAAGGCCATTATACTGCATTTCAAACACCTGTGTTTGTAGCAAGTAAACGCTGAATTCAGCTCCGACCACGGCCAATAGACCTGAGATCAAGCCCATAATCGCAAATTCGGCAATAATACTACCCATAACCCGCCTTCTGTCAGCTCCCAAGGCTCTCAATATTGCACATTCACGATAACGCTCGCCAATGCTGCTTTGTACACTGGCAACTAGTACCAAAGCACCGGCGGCGACGATTAAGCCTAATAGCAGCTCAATAGCCAAGCCAACCTGATTCACTATTTGGCGAATTTGCCTGAGTATTGCGTCAACTTCCAAAAGCGTCACCGTGGGGAACTGGCGGATAAAAGGGTGCAAAAGATGTTTGTTTTCCTCTGGCAGATAAAAGCTGGTCATGTAGGTCGCGGGATAGTCATCCAGCACACCAGGCGGGAAAATAACATAAAAGTTGGGGCGCATAGTTTGCCATTGCAAACCACGAAGACTTACCACCTTCGCATCAAGTTGCCGGGCACCCAATTTAAAGCTCAGCATATCACCGACATTTACCCCCAGACTTTTAGCCAGACGAGTTTCCAATGAGATAGTGGGAATAGTTTCATCGGCAGTACCTTGCCACCACTGCCCTTCTTCAATGATATTGTCTTCAGGAAGATCCTTCGACCAGCTCAGGTTCATTTCACGATTTGCCCCCGCCCTGTGCAAATCTTCCTTACTCATCAGAGACAACACCGCTTGACCGTTAATCTTAATCAGCCGACCGCGCACCATCGGATAAAGACCAACAGCGCTCATGGAATGACTACCCAGCCAGGTGTCCACAGCATCAACTTCATGGGCCGCAATATTAACCAGAAAGTTATTAGGAGTGCCCACTGGTAGCTGTGTACGCCAGTCATCGATCAAGGTACCGCGCACCATTGTCAGTATCAGCAATAGCATAATCGCCAATGAAAAAATAAAGATATAAATCGCATTCTGCCAGCCTCGCCGGCGAAGATTGGCAAAGGCCAAGCCCAGTACGCTGCCGGCGTGCATACCAACAATCTTGCTACCACGTAATAGCAACCAGGCCACGGATACGAGGATAAGCCCCAAAAACAGCACGCCGGCCAGTACCGCCAGAGTTAAAACCATACTTTTGCTATACCACAACATCAGCCCGGTTATCGCCACCGCACCCAGTGAGACACTCGCCAACAGGCTAACTCTCTGCCCTTGAATATCACGCCTTAAAACCCGAAGAGGTGGTATCTGTTGCAGCGACCAAATAGGCGGTAGCGCAAAGCAGACAACACACACTAGCCCGGTTACCAAGCCCAACAGATAGGGATACGCACTGGCCTGAGGCAAAGCCACACCGAACATATCCGCTATCACCACAACAAAAAACATTTGTAGCAGCCAGCCCATTAACCAGCCGATTAGCGTGGTTAATAAAGTGACCGTCATTAACATCACCAGGTAAAGCCGCTTGATTTGCGCAGAACCCGCCCCCAGACTTTTCATCAATGCGGCATAATCAAAATGACGCTCACTGTAACGAAAGGCTGCCAGTGCCGCTGAAACAGCGGCCAGCAATACACCCAGTGAACCACCCAGCAGAAGAAACTTCTCGGCACGGGCAATAGTCATTGAAACCGTCGGCTGACTGTTTTGTATATCGAGCCATTTCTGGTTAGCGCTGATACGCTCGGCCAACCATCGCTGCAGGGATTCCAGTGGCCGTTTATCGCCCGCAAACAGGTAACGATAGCTGACTTTACTGCCCGGCTGAACAATGCCTGTAGCGGCAATATCGTCAAAATGCATCAACACCCTTGGGCCAAAACTCAACAGATTACTCGCCTGATCCGGCTCACGATAAACCAATGCGCTGACACGTAAGGAACTCTCGCCCACTTGAATGTAAACCTTGGCACCGGAAGAAAATGACTTGATGCCTAACAGGGGCAGCAGGCGTGAATCAATCCATGCCTCTCCCCGCTTGGGGCCACTGCTAATCCGGCGCTGATCACCAATGCCTTGATCAGCGATTAACACACTTCCCTTTAAGGGATAGCTGTCGCTGACAGCTTTTACCGCTGCCAGCTGCATTTCATCACCCGCATAGACCATTGATTGAAAACGCAGGGTTTGAGCATCACGCAGACCCAGCGCCCGGGACTTGGCCAGCCAGACGTCATCCACCGCGCGCGAGCTTTCCAAAGCGATATCTGCAGCCAGAAAATCCTTGCTACGATCCAGTATCCCACCGTTTAAACGCTCAACAAAAAGCCCAATGCTGGTGACAATGGTGACGGCCATAATAATGGCCACCGCTAGCACTCGCAGCTCACCGCTGCGCCAGTCACGCCATAAAATCCGCCAGGCCAACATTAACTATTCACCTGAGGAACAAGGTCTGGTGTGTCATTCACCAGCCGCCCCGCCTCAAGATAGAGGATTCGATCACACAGTGCCGCCAGACGCTCTTCATGTGTCACCAGCACCAGGGTGGTGCCGGCATGGTGGTTTAACTCAAAGAGCAGGTCAATAATTTGTGAGCCGGTTTTTCGATCCAGGTTACCGGTTGGCTCATCAGCAAACAAAACCTGAGGATGACAGGAGAAGGCTCGGGCAATGGCGACTCGTTGCTGCTCTCCGCCTGATAACTGCCTCGGGTAGTGTGTCGCACGCTCACTTAGGCCAACCTTGGCAAGAAATTCACTGGCTTCGTGGCGAGCATTAGAATTGCCCTTTAACTCCGCTGGCAACATGACATTCTCCAAGGCCGTGAGCCCCGGCAGTAGCTGAAATGACTGAAAAACAAAACCAACCTTTTCACCCCTCAATGCAGCGCGCTGATCCTCTGTGAGCTGAGTAATATCAATGCCGTCAATCAACACCTTGCCACTGCTGGGCAAATCAAGCCCGGCTAACAGGCCGAGCAAGGTAGATTTACCAGAACCCGCAGCGCCCATCACCGCAACACTTTCTGCTGACTTGATTTCCAGACAAATACC
>JAUXDF010000342.1 GCA_030618505.1 Spongiibacteraceae bacterium
TGCTTCATCTGCTTCTACCATAACCGTGGGACTAGGACCTTTACCCAGCATTTGCGCAAAACGGGGAATAACTTCCCGGTCAGGACAGTCGAGTCCGAGGGCGAACTTCTGCATATCGCGCGTTCGGGTAAGCCCATCTGCCAGCCTGAATCCTTCGTAACCCTTAATATTGTTAAACATCGTCGGCTTGAAGGTCTGAGAGCAAAGAGCAGGCACCTCGTTCACCACGTCTACTTCTTTGTCAATTTTACAAGTGAGCCCAGCCTCTTCGGCATCCTTAAAAAAACTGCGTAGATCCATTGTACTGTGTGTCATCTTAATACTCCGTTTGCTTTACATTTGTTCGGCTAAAACAGCCCCGAAGAAGCCTCGTCAGCCCTAAATAATCACGCGTATGTATTCTTTAAATATCATTTTTTCATCATTTCAACGGGAATAAATAAAGGCTTATCGGTGGGCCATTCTGTAATCTGTTCAGGAGCATAGCCTTTTGGATAATATTTTTTTGGGGGAATCTCCGCATCGCGAATACTCTGCTGCTGAATATCAGCACGGTTATATTTTGCTGCCGGTATCACAAGCCCACCTTGAGATTTAACATCAAACTTGGGGGCTGCAATATTTGGGTATTCAGGAATTGCACTCTCTCGAACCCATAGTTTTTCTGGCGTCATGTTGACTACAACCATATCCGGTGCGCCAAAGTGGAACGGGCCTTTCCATTTCTCTCTTACCTGCGCATACAACTCAGGATTAGAATAGGAGTCATAGGACATGTGGGTTGTCATGCCCAAGCGGGGTTTTATCTTATTGAACAAATAACCCGCCGCGTAACCGGGGTTATGCGATGTATCAACTGTCATCCGCCCAATAAGTGGCGAGACACCACTCACACCTGATGAAATAGACATTAGCTCAACTTGAACTTCTGTAATCACCAGGTCGCAACCTTTTGCGTATTTTAATGTAAGAGAGTTGGGTCTGCCGTCACCGGTAAAGGACACACACATGCCGTTCCAGTCCAGACGATAGGCTGAAGCGCCATCTTCTGTGTGAGACTGTCGCCAATGACTGACTTTTACCCCGTCTTTGTCGTAGATAATGCCGCCATCATCATCAAAGGGGAATTCATGAACATCCATTTCCCACCCTTTGCCAACGGGAAAAATATCAAAACTGTCCTTATGCCATGTCAACATCTCTGACATTCTAGCCATTGCGTATGCCGTGCCATGTTTTTCCGTGCGACCTGAAGGGCCATACACACGAAGCTTTTCATGCCAGCGACCAGCCCACCCACCAAACATATAGACATAAGGGACTGATGCAAAATGATCCCAGTGTAAATGGGTAAGGAAAATATCATTGAGTTGATTTAACGGCACACCAGCGGCAAGGTAATTCGCGATAGAACCGGGCCCCATATCAAAAATGAACTTTCCGCCATTGCCCAATTCCACGTACACGGAGGTGCCCATTTGCCCAGGGCGAGGAAGCGGTGAAGAACCCATAAACGTAACACGGATTTCATTTTCCTGAATTTCCTCTGTTCCGGGCATCCAGTTTGTTGCGCTTTTTAACCATGGCATTGGCTCGATGCCGTCAAAGGTAAGGCCCTCCTTCCAACGGCCCATCGGTTGACCACCGGTTGACAGTTGTTTAAACACTTCGGGGTTAGTCTCAAAACCTGCCGCTTCAAGCTCAGCCATTTTTTTCGGATCAATTTTTGGCTTTTCTGCCGACAATACACTGAGTGATGTGAGAGAGACCGCTACAATGACGAGATTGACTAGCCATGTTTTTGCTTTCATGATATTCCTTTTTTGTAATTAATAGCTGCGTGCTTATAAGCTAACCATAAGTACCACAGCTATCAGAGCCATAATTTGATATTGGAATGATTATCAGTGAAAATACCATCCAGCAGTATCAAAAATTCGCAAATTAGAAAAAAACATTATGGACAACTACTTTTCAATAACCGATTTACATTTTCAACAATTTGAAGAGCTTGCCGACATCGCTCAAGGTTGGAGTTTGGATTTTCGCCCGCTTAAACGTGGCAATTATGTCTCGGACCTACAACAGATAATAACGCCCCACTTGATTTTTTCACGCTGCCATATCAGTGGCAGCGTTGATCAACGCGGAAGCTCTACCAAGGGATATAGAACATTTGCCGTTATGGCACCAAAAAGTAGCGACACATTTTGGTGCGGCCAGGATGTTGGTCAACAAGATATTATGATATTTCCAGACATCGGTGAATTTACCGCCACTTCCCAGGCAGGCTTTCACGTATACACCTTCGGCATAGAACAAAAACTTCTGACGGATATGACCGACTCACTTTATCACCAAGACTGGTTTAGCCTGATTGACACTGAAAGACAGGTGATCGGCTGCGAACCCGCAGACATTCAAAATCTCCGCATGTTATTAAACACCCTATCATCCCTTGGCAAAGGCTGGACTGACAATACTGCCGCAGGAGACGATGCATGGAGTGAATTACACGTTGAACAACAGCTGATAGCGCAGTTATTAAAATGCATTATCGGCGGCGACAAAAAATCACAAAAAGTCAGGCCACAAAAAAAGCAAAAGGCCCTAAACCGCGCCATCGAATACATACAAAACCATCAACAAGAAATTGTCACTGCATACGATTTATCAAAAATTGCCGGCGTTAGCCAGCGAACACTTGAATATGCCTTTAAGGAACATTATGACTTAAGTCCAAAAGCCTTTATCAATTGCTCACGCCTTCACTCGGTTAATAAACGGCTCTATCATGAAAAAGATACCGGGCTGAAAATTAATCATATCGCCAGCCAGCATGGCTTTTGGCATATGGGGCAGTTTGCAGCAGATTATAAAAAGCTGTTCGGGGAGTTGCCGTCTGAGACTTATCGGGATGGATCGTGAAATGTAGGGTGTAACAGCCTAAGCCGACAAGATCCCTCACCCCAACCCTCTCCCAGAGGGAGAGGGAGTTTAAGTGCCCCGCACCCTTCTACAGTTTAGTTTATTGGGATTTCAAAGCGATCAATATAAAAGCCAAAGCGTTTTAATATTTTGGCTTCATTCAAGCCATATTCAGCCAGATCATAATCATGTTTACCGTGCTTGCCCATGGGGTGTTCGCTGGCGTAATTTTCTATCGCTGTTTTCGCCTCGCTCTCCATGGGTAATTCAAAGTATTGATAGATTTTATTAGTCGTCGCCAGAGGGTTTTCTACAAAGTCGGCAAACTGAATATCAAGCACTCGCTCAGCGCCAAATTTTTCACGGGCTTTCAAGCTGGCTTCAAGTTTTCGCGCAAGATATTCCATGACGACAGGACCCAGTGCCATCTTATCCAGATCTTTGCGCCCCGGCATCAGCGCCGCCATCATGCTGGCGTAGGAGGTAATGCACTCCAGCGGGTTTCGGTGGGTGATGATAATACTGCAGTCGGGAAACATCTCTACCAAGGTATCCAGTGCCCATAAATGACAGGGGGATTTTAACAACCAACGCTCGCCGGGGCGCTGCCATTGCAGCATTTTTAGTAGTTCGCCATAGTATAAATAACTGTCGTGTTTGTTATGCTGCTGGAACCAGGAGCCGTAGGGTTCCATCATGGTTTCGACACCAAACTGTACATCCTGAAAGGTATGGTTGAGAAGGTGGATGCATTCTTCCGGGGTATCGGCGGTGGTGTGGTGGATTTTTTTAAAGTCTGATTTTTTATTCATCTCCTCGTAGAACTGTTTCATTGCCAAGTAGCGCGGGTCTTCTTCACCTTCCTTTAAACCCTCTACAGGATCTGGGTTTAAACCTTCCCATAATTTTAGTGGACGGGCGGCGGGGTCGGCAGCTAACAAATTTAGCAGCGCAGAGGTACCTGTTCTTGGCAGGCCGGTGAGTAGCATCGGGCTTTTGATTTTAATGTTCTGAATTTCTGGGTGGCGCTTAAAGGCTGCCTCTATGCGAAGGCGTGCGG
>JAUXDF010000073.1 GCA_030618505.1 Spongiibacteraceae bacterium
CATGGCCAATGCAAATCTTGCGACTTAAAGGCCTTGAAAAGGCCTAGGAGCTAGATTTGCGTTGGCTATGACCGGACTTAATTTTCGAAAGCTACCAGTTTCTGGATGGGCACTAGCTAGATTCACACCAGAAAATACGATTGGGTAGCCAGTTGCCCATACCCAGGCGGCGGCCATGATCAAGCGCCTTCCAGGTGAAGTTCTGCCCCTGTTCAATGGCATCAAGTACACTATCCTGATGGGCCAAATAGGCAGTAATGCTGGCAGATAGGGTATTGCCTGCCCCGACAAAACGATGCGCAATTACTGGCCACTGGTAGGTTTTGGTTTTGCCGGCTTTGGAGAACAAGGAGCTGGATATTTTTTGAGCTTTGTCAGGGGAGCCGGAAACAAACACGTGCTCGCAGCCTTGCTCTATCAAAGCCTGCGCGCAAGCCTGGGCGCTATCCGCCTCGGGAACGATCTGGCGAATTTGCTCGCTGTTGAGTATGGTAATGCGACTGAGAGGGGAGAGCAGAGTGCGGGTGGCGTCGGCCAGTGAGTTCAAATCATTGCTGCCGACCTGCAATACCGGGTCGAGAATAACCGGCAGGTGGGGATAGTCAGTCAGAATGGTGTGTACCGCTTCTATATTTTCAACGCTGCCGAGCATGCCAATTTTGATTGCCTGAATACTCATGTCCTCGAGGACGGCGCGTGCTTGCTGGATTAAAATGGGACTGTCGATATCCCAGGCATCTTTGATGGTTTCGGTGTCTCGGGCGGTGACGGCAGCGATAATCGGTGCACAGTGACAGCCAAGGCTGGCAAAGGTTTCTATATCGGCTGATATGCCGCCGCCGCCAGTGGGGTCAAGCCCCGAGAAGCTGATGATGACGGGGGTTTTGGTTTCGATCGAGGCCATAAGACGAGTCCGTTTCGTATCAGGGAATGATCACTTAATCCTAGTCAACGATTAGCTAATTAGAAAGGCTTAACGATGGCCAGGATAACAACAGCAAATAGAATTAATACCGGTACCTCGTTAAAGAAACGAAAATACAGGTGGCTGCGCCGATTTTGATCTTCTTTAAACTGTTTAACAATACGTCCACACAAATAATGATAGATACACAACAAGACCACCAGGGCAATTTTCAGATGTAGCCAGGCGGCTGTTTGGTAGTAGGGCCAATTTAGACTCATCAGCCATAGTCCCAGTCCGACAGTGAGGAAGGCAAATGGGGTGATAAAACGATAAAGTTTGCCTTCCATCAGTGTCAGGTGTTGGCGTGTGGCCTCATCTTCGCTCATGGCATGATTAACAAATAATCGTGGCAGATAGAAAATACCGGCAAACCAGCAGACCATGAAAATAATGTGGAAGGCTTTGATCCAGAGAAACATAGGCGTAAGTGCTCGTTTGTGGGTTTTTTGGGCGGTATGTTATTGGGTTGTATTCTATCATTGTCCGCTTGTTGGAGACTTTATTCGGACGAATGAGGAATGCTGCAATAGTTTTCAATATCTTGACGAGTGAGAATACCGCAGACAGGAGGCGTGAAGGGAGCGATGCTGCCGCTCATATAGATGGCATCGGTTTTATGGGTGCTCATGGTTTCCCAGGCTTCTTGCAAAGTGGCTTGAAAGTGTAGCGGACTCACCGGCCGTTGTTTGCCGGGCAAGCCCAGAATATCAATCACCTCAGTGGTGGGTATTGCCTGGGGCTCGTCTCCCTCTGCCTCGCTTTCTGCACAAAGGTTCGCAAGGTTGATACCGCTGAGTAAAATGGATTGATTGCCCTCATCCATCACCAATATCCAGCGGTATTGCTGTTTTGCCATATGCAGTAATTGCTCACGGTTAATGCTTCTGGCAGAAATGGCTACATTTTGATTCATAATGCTGGTGACGCCAACCCGTTGCAGAGCCTGGAAAAGCAGTGAATGTTGCGCCAGTGCGCCCAAATGATGCAATACGGTACGGTGCGCTGAGCGTTGTTTAAAGAGCTGGCTGGCCGTTAATGTGGCAGCAACGATGGTGAGCATACCCGGCAGAATAATATTGGGATTATTGGTCAGTTCCAATAAGGCCATTAGCGCTGCAAGAGGGGCGTTCAGTACCGCCCCCATCATTGCTCCCATACCTAACATTACATAGAGGCTGTGGGATGAGGCTTGCTCGGGCATCCATATTTGTCCGATGATGCCGGCAGCGCCGCCGATACAAGCGCCGATTAGCAGGCTGGGACCAATAAGCCCGATGGGCATGCCAAGGCCACAGCTGATGGCGGTGGCGACAATTTTGGCCAGAGCGATAAATACCAGTGCGCTGAAGCCGATTTGCCCCAGCAGGGATTGTTCCAGAGTATCGTAGCCAATGCCCATAATTTCAGGCACCCAAAAAGCGAGGCAGCCGGTCACGGTGCCGGCCAGGAGCATTCGCAACCAGAAAGCCATTTCACTAAGACGTAAAGATTGAGACATTATCCAGGTGAAAGAGGCGCTGGCTGCGCCAATAATACAGCCGAGAAGAATCAGGTAGGGTAGCTCTAGCAAACTATGCAGATTAATTGCCGGCACCATAAATGCGGGTTCTGTTCCGTAGACTAGCCGGGTAACCACGGCGCCGGCGACGGAGGCGAGAATAATGGGGGTAAAGCCTGCGATGGTGTATTCCATCATGACTACTTCCATCGCAAAAATAACGCCGGCGATGGGTGTGTTAAATGAGGCTGAAATGGCCGCTGCAGTGCCACAGCCTACCAGCACCCGAATACTGTTATTGGGCAGTCGCCAATACTGGCCAAGCAAACTACTGGCGGCGGCGCCGAGATGAACGGCGGGGCCCTCGCGCCCGGCTGACTGTCCGCTGATAATGGCAAAACTGCCGGCAAAAAACTGCACTACAGCATTTTTAAGCGGCAGGTGGCCGTGATTTACATTGAGCCGTTCTATAACGTGAAAAACACCGACACGGGGCGCCTGTTTAAAAATTACTTGAATGACAAGGCCAAGCAGCAGGGCGCCAGCGATCGGCATTAAAAAATGTAGATTGCTGCCCAGTGCTTCAAAATTTTCCGAGTTTTGTCCGGGCAATATATGGGTGAGGGGCCATTCAATCAGAAAGCGAAAGGCCAGTATCACGGTGCCGGTTAGTAGGCCGGCACAAATGCCGAGTATAGAAAGTGCTAAGAGCGCGTCTTCAGCCGCCAGGCGTTGTCGAAAATGGCGGATGCGATGATGCAGTGCACGCTGTAGCCATTTGTCGGTTTTTTGCTCATCCATAGGGTTACGCTGATGGTTTATGGTGATCGTTGTGGTCGATGTTTGGGCAAAATCGTCTTATTTGTTGGTTATTTCTATTGAAGTGCTTTAGCTTTCAAAGAGCAGCTTTTATTATAAGGCTAGATGGGGCAACATCCAGCAAACAAATGATTAAATTGAAATTTATAATGATCGGTAGTTGAGGTAGCAGTGTGAAAAATGGTAGCGTAATAAAAGTGGGCATCGTCGGCGGAACGGGATACACCGGTGTGGAGCTGCTGCGCTCACTGGCAAAACATCCACAGGTTGAGCTCAGCGTGATTACCTCCCGCGCAGAAGAGGGCGTGAAGGTTGCTGATCTTTATCCCAGTTTGCGCGGCCATATTGATCTGGCTTTTACGGTGCCGGATGTAAAGGTGCTAGGGTATTGTGATTTGGTTTTCTTCGCCACCCCCCATGCGGTGGCAATGAATATGATGGTTGAATTGCTAGCGCAGGGTGTGCGAGTGGTGGATCTTTCCGCTGATTTTAGAATCAAGGATGCGCAGCTGTGGTCCGATTGGTACTCTGTGCCGCATGTTTGTCCCGAACTCCTGGCTGATGCTGTTTATGGTTTGCCTGAAGTGAACCGCGATAAGATAAAGAGCGCCAGGCTGGTGGCAGCTCCGGGTTGTTATCCGACAGCGGTGCAGCTGGGGTTTATGCCCTTGCTGGAAAATGCGCTGGTGGATAATGCGAGCCTGATTGCCAATGCGGCGTCCGGTGCCAGTGGTGCAGGACGTCAAGCCAATATCGATACGCTTTTTTCTGAGGTCAGTGATAGTTATAAAGCCTATGCGGCAGCCGGCCATCGTCATCTGCCGGAGATAGAGCAGGGTTTATCATTGGCGGCAGGGCAGCCGGTTGCGCTGACCTTTGTGCCTCACCTGTTGCCGATGACACGAGGAATTCATGCCACGCTATACGCTTCTATGAAAACAGATATGTCGCTGGATGAGTTGCAGAGGCTGTTTGAGGCGCGCTATCAGGAAGAGCCTTTTGTGGATGTGCTGCCCAGTGGCAGTCATCCTCAGACGCGTTCGGTAAAGGCATCCAACATCTGTCGTATCGCCGTGCACAAACCACAGGATAGAAATACCGTGGTGATTTTGTCGGTGATTGATAATTTGGTGAAGGGTGCATCGGGGCAGGCAATTCAAAATATGAATATTATGTTTGGTTTTGATGAATCGGCTGGGATTGATCATATCGCCCTTATGCCTTAGCAGGAAGCAGACAGATATCGTGGTTAATAAAAAGAATTCAGATGAGCGCCTGATAGTTGTTACCCGCCGACCGGGGCAGCGGCGCAAACTCATTGTTGCCGCAGCGCTGGTTTTGCTGTTTATTGCGATGCTGTTTTATTACATCGGGTTTGTAGCCTCCCTGCGGATACAGGGAGAGGCGAGAGAGCAAAATTTGATTTTGCGGCAGGAACTGTCAGAGTTAAAGCTGTCTTATTCCGAGTCGCGCAGGGAGGCGGCCCAAGCTCAGGTTGCCTCGCGAATCGATAAAAAAGCAACGGAGCAGGTACGCCAACTGATTCTGGAGCTGGAGCAACAGCTCTCGGAGCAGAAGGAAGAGATAACCTTTTATAAAGGACTAATGGCTCCCTCGGAAAAAGAGAAAGGCCTTGGTATACGCAGCTGGGAGCTGGAGTATAGTGGTGATGGACGCTACGAATATAGACTGACTGTTCAACAATTAGCCGCTGTTCATCGTCTTGTTAAAGGGTATGTGTCGATTAATGTTGTCGGTATGCAAAATGGTGAGCAGCAAGTGCATTCTTTGCGGAATCTGTCACAGCAAGTCAAGGATGAGAAAATTAAGCTACGCTTTAAGTACTTTCAAATGCTCAGTGGTGAATTTAATTTGCCAGCTGGGTTTAAAGCGCAGCGTGTAGACATAGTTGCTCACTCTTCGGGAAAGAAACCGCAGACTGTTGAGCGTAGTTTCGATTGGCTTGTTCAGGAGAATTAACCCCATGTTTGGGAAGGAAAAAACGACAATGGCATTTAACGGTACTAGCAACGCGACAACCTTGATTGCTAAGGGCACGGAGATAGTCGGTGATATCAAATTCAGTGGCAATCTGGAAATTGAAGGGAAGGTTCGAGGTGGAATTATTGCAGCCGGAGGTGGTGATGCTTCGGTGCGAGTGCTGGAGAACGGTGAGGTTGAAGGTGATATCAAAGTACCCTCAGTGATTATTAATGGTGTGGTTAAAGGTGATGTTTTCTCCAGTAACCACATTGAGTTGGCGGCTAAAGCAAAGGTGGAAGGCGATGCCCATTACAATCTGATTGAAATGGTAAAGGGCGCTCAGGTTAACGGTAATCTGGTTTACAATGGCGGTAATTCTGTTAAAGCAGAGCAGGGTAAGATGGCCAAAAGTGACAAGTCTGTAGAAAAAGCGGGTATTGCTACAGCTAATAGTTGACTGAAATGCTTGGGTTTATGCATAATAAGCCCAATCCTGTGTTGTTTTTAGCTTATATGTTTGGGATGGTGAGCCAGAAATGACACGGCCGCGTAGTTGTATTTGTTGAGAGGTAGTTTCATGTCTTTGGCCGATTCCTTTGAAGTGGCTCCGATGTACCTGACGGAGAGTGCCGCCCTAAAAGTGAAAAGTCTGATTGAGGAGGAGGGAAACGACGATCTCAAGCTCAGGGTTTTTGTTACCGGTGGTGGTTGTTCCGGCTTCCAGTATGGCTTTACCTTTGATGAGATTGCTGCTGATGATGATACCACGGTGGAAAAGTCTGGTATCAAAATGGTTGTTGATCCCATGAGTTATCAGTATCTGGAGGGGTCAACGGTTGATTATAGCGAGGGCCTGGAAGGCTCTAAATTCAGTGTTAGTAATCCCAACGCTTCTACAACCTGTGGTTGTGGCTCTTCATTCTCGGTGTAGCAGTATCTGATTAGCGCCTATTTTCTTATTGGGCGCCTTCCTTTTTCTTCCCATTTTACTGTTTTACTTTTATCTCATTGATTTAATTGGAAAAATAGACTCCTCCCAATATGCTGGTATTGTTCGCTCCGGTGACGGAAGGACAGTTTCCAGGTAGTTTCAAGAGAGTTTGTCGTGCCAGCCAGGCAAAGGCAATGGCTTCGACTCGCTCGGCTTTGATGCCTAGAGTATCGGTTAAGCACACCTGGCGAGGTGCCAGTGCTTGGGTGAGTAATGTGCATAAATGCTGGTTATAAGCGCCGCCACCACAGATATAGACGCTTTTGGTTGATGGTGCGGTGTCGATGATGGCTTGGCTAATGGTGCGTGCGCTAAGCATGGCAAGAGTGGCTTGCACATCAGCGGCTGGTATATCTTCATGGATGTCATTAAGCGTTGACTCAAGCCAATGCAGATTAAATTGTTCCCGTCCGGTACTTTTAGGGGCTGGTGCTGAAAAGTAGGGCAGGCTAAGCAGCTGATTTAATAATACCTGATGGACGGTGCCTGCTTTGGACCAGTCGCCATTTTTGTCATAGGCCTGATTTTTGTGCTTCATTATCCAGCTATCAAGCAAGACATTGCCTGGACCAGTATCAAACCCGCTGATGGTTTTTTCCAGTTTGCTTTTTTGTGGTCTGCCTTCTAAAAAGGTGATATTAGCCATGCCACCAATATTGACTATGGCTCGATCCTCTCCGCTGTCATTATGATTATCACCAAACACTGCTGCATGAAAGGGCGGTACTAGTGGTGCGCCTTGCCCGCCGGCGGCGATGTCTCTTCGTCTGAAATCGGCGACGGTGGTGATCTTGGTGAGCTCTGCAATGGTATTCGGGTCGCCAATCTGGATGGTGTAGCTGTCTGTCAGTTCTGGTTCGTGGCGAAGGGTTTGGCCGTGACTGCCAATAGCGGTGATCTGCTGGGGCGAAAGCCCACTGTCTTTCAAAAGTGACTGGATTGATTGGGCAATAAGTCTGGCGAGCTGGCGGTCCATTCTGGCGGCTAAATCCAGCTCATTGTTGCTGGTGCCCTGCAGAGTAAGCAGCTGTCTGCGAATCTGTTCGGGAATGGGGTCACTGCGATAGGCAAGGTCAGCCGTTTGATTGCCGCTGAAATCAACCACAACCACATCGATAGCATCCATGCTGGTACCGGACATTACACCAATGTACAGCTCTGCTTCGGCCATCGTCAGTCTGCTTTGTTATTGAATGATCGTGCCAGTGTCTAGCATGGCTAGCTGGGTAGCTCGTGTATAGCTGGCCAGTTGCAGCTGCAAACCACGGATTTGGGTCGCAAAACGCTGCTTTTCCACCTTGGCTATAGATTTGGCTTTGGGTAATTTTTTCAAAATAGTGCGTGGGTTTCTGTGTACGCCATTCACCAGGAATTCATAATGAAGGTGCGGGCCGGTGGCATAGCCGGTTGAACCTACGGTTCCAATAATTTGTCGTTGCTTGACCTTTTGGCCACGCTTGACGTGACGTTTGTTCAAGTGCAGGTACCTTGTGATGTACTGCTGGCCGTGCTGAATAAAGACATAATTACCATTGGCGCGGTTATACCCTGCTTTGACAACACGACCATCGCCAGCGGAAAAAATAGGCGTGCCTCGCGGGGCTGCGTAATCTACCCCTCGGTGGGCGCGAACACTTTTATGGATAGGATGTTTGCGTCTAAGGTTAAAGCCAGAGCTTACCCGGGTAAAATCCAGTGGAGCCCTTAAAAAGGCTTTGCGCATACTGATGCCATCGGGGGTGTAATAGCCGATATCGCCGTTTTCATATTCATAACGAAAGGCGGTGTATTGCTCGCCTTGATTGATATATTGAGTCGCAAGAACGGCGCCATTGCCGATCTTCTCGCCGTCCAGGTAATGCTCTTCATAGAGTACGTTAAATGTGTCGCCCTTGCGTGGGTCATAGATAAAGTCGATAACACCACCAAAAACATTAGCCATCTCCATAATGACGCTGTGCGGCAGTCCAGCTTCCTGCCCAGCGAGGAATAAGGAGTTGTCGATAGAGGCGCGTCTGAATTTTAAGCGTATTTCAGGGGCTATAGTAATGTGCTCAACAATATATTTGCCGTCAGCTTGCTGTTCAAACAGGGTGCTTTGCAGTCGGGACTTGGTAAAACGAAGTGCTTTGAGCTGATCGTCTTTATCAATTTGAAAGTGAAGTGTTTGACCGGGAAAGATTCGCGTTAGGGCTTTTGCCTCAGTAGTGGAA
Source organism: Spongiibacteraceae bacterium (assembly GCA_030618505.1). Classification (GTDB taxonomy): domain Bacteria; phylum Pseudomonadota; class Gammaproteobacteria; order Pseudomonadales; family PIVM01; genus JAUXDF01. The sequence goes on from JAUXDF010000073.1 coordinate 8,472, forward strand.
TGTGTTAGCTGATAAAGTTGCTGTGCAGAGAGTTTGGCACGTTTGAAAATGTTGGACAGGCTGTCACCCTGTTTAACTGTGATATTTTTCCAGGCCAAACTGGCTGTTTGGCCGACAATTTCCGTTTCGTTTATTTCTTCATCTATAAGGCTGGGTGTCAGAGAAACGGTCAAAGGTAGCTGTGTTCGTTTTGCTGCCACTTCGGGTGAGGGTAGCAGCAAGGCGGTTGTCGCACATGCCATTAATAAAAAGCTGGCAAGCAATACCTGCCAGCGAGGAAAGGCGCTTAGCATTTGGCGTAAAATTGATTTTGAATCAGTGTTCTTCATAAGATACTTGCAGTTAAAGTGTTAAATTCAGTGCAACCCAATGGAATTATAACAAAAATTGCGGTTTAGGTATGGGGTAATTCAAATTTGGGGTAAAACCCGACAAGTGTGATTTTGTAAATAATCGAACTTGGTGTAAGGTTCGCGATCTTCTCGCTAAGAGTGGCTTGCGATCGATAGTTCTGTCAAGTTATCGGCCGTATAGATGGTGTTTGTGTGAAGTGACAGTCGCGACAGATCGCTAATTGTTCACATTTTAGGTAGATGAAGGGTTATTTAAAACTATGGTTTCTGAGCAGTGCAGTTTATTGGTGGATCTTGAGCAAAGGGGCATGATTGCGCAACAAACCGGCGATGGAGAGTTGGCTGGGCACCTTAGTGGGGGTGTTCGCACGGTCTATTGTGGTTTTGACCCTACCGCCGACAGCCTGCATATTGGTAGTCTGGTGCCGTTATTGGCCTTAAAGCGCTTTCAAATGGCAGGGCATAAACCAATAGCTTTGGTGGGAGGGGCGACGGGATTAATTGGTGATCCTTCCTTTAAGGTGCAGGAAAGGAAGCTTAATACGCCGGATATTGTGGCTGATTGGGTGGGAAAAATTAAAAGTCAGGTGAGCCAATTTATTGATTTTGACTGCGGCGAGAATTCTGCTGTGGTGGTGAATAACCTTGAATGGGTTGGTGAGATGGATGTGCTGACGTTTTTGAGGGATGTTGGCAAGCACTTCTCTGTGAGTTCGATGATTCAAAAAGAGTCAGTAAAACAGCGGCTTGAGCGAGAAGGGGCGGGCATCTCGTATACCGAATTTACCTATATGATTTTGCAATCCTATGATTTTGCGGAATTGAACAAGCGTTATGACTGTACAGTTCAGCTTGGCGGTAGTGATCAGTTTGGCAATATAGTCGGTGGTATTGATCTGACGCGTCGGCTTAACCGCCAGCAAGTGTTTGGTCTGACCCTTCCTCTAGTAACCAAGGCTGATGGTCAGAAATTTGGCAAGACCGAGTCGGGCACTATTTGGCTGGATAGTAAAAAAACCTCACAGTATGCCTTTTACCAGTTTTGGATAAATACCGCCGATGCCGATGTGTATAAGTTTCTGCGTTATTTCACCTTTTTGTCTCCAGAGGAAATAGCGAAAATAGAAAAGGCCGATCAGCAAAGGGAGGGGCGCCCCCATGCGCAGAATATATTGGCTCGAGAGGTGACCAGACTAATACATGGCGAGCAAGGCCTTGAGGCTGCAATCAGAATTTCCGAGGCGATGTTTAGTGGTGAGCTAAGCGCGTTGTCGCAAAGTGATCTAGAGCAACTTAAGCTAGATGGTTTGCCGACTAAAACGCTAAAGCGTGAAGACCTTGGTGGGCCGTTGACTCAATTGCTCACTGAGTGCGGGTTGGTTAATAGCGGTAAGCAGGTAAAAGATGCGCTTGCTCGCCAGGCCGTGCTGATCAATGGCGATCCCAAGTCATCAGAGGATAATATGAAGCTGGAGGAATGTTTTGCGGTAGATAAGGCGATGCACCAGAATTTTTATATCGTAAAGCTTGGTAAGAAAAAATATTGCCTTTTAGTTATTGAGTGAAAGCGCTCGTGTAGCAAGCGTGTATGTAGAGTTTTTACTATTGAGCCCGAGTGTTTTGTACGTGAATTGAGCGATCTAAAAAAGTAAAAGAAATAGTTTCAAGTGGTGTGTTGACACTGTGCGAGTTCTCCCTATAATGCGCGCTCCTGTTGAGGCAGGACAAGCAAGTGAAGGATGTCGTTTTTAAG
>JAUXDF010000436.1 GCA_030618505.1 Spongiibacteraceae bacterium
CCTGGCCAACGCAAATCTTGCGACTTAAAGGCCTTGAAAAGGCCTAGGAGCTAGATTTGCGTTGGCCAGGAGCGGACTTAATTTTCGAAAACTTCCGGTTTCTGGTTAGGCACTAACTAATGTTTTTTACTCATGCTGATAAGTAAGGTACAAGACCTGCTGCAGAATACCGGCCACAAGACACTTGCCTGGTTGCAGTCGCTAGGTGAGGCGGGCTTGCTGTGTTGGCATGCCGTGGTTTGCCTGCCTCGATCCTGGCAGGGTTTTTCTCTGCTGCTTAAACAGTTGTACAGTGTGGGTGTGCTGTCCTTATTAATTGTTTCCGTCGCCGGTTTATTTATTGGTATGGTGCTGGGTTTACAGGGTTATAACACCTTAAATCGTTTTGGTGCCGAGCAGGCACTGGGACAGTTGGTAGCGCTTTCGCTGGTCAGAGAGCTGGGGCCGGTGGTGACGGCATTGTTGTTTGCGGGGCGAGCGGGTTCAGCCATGACCGCAGAGATTGGTACCATGCGAGCCACTGAACAGTTGTCATCAATGGAAATGATCGGAGTGGATCCGTTGCGCTATGTGGTGGCGCCGCGCTTATGGGCGGGTTTTATTAGCCTGCCGATATTAACGATGATTTTCACCGCTGTGGCGGTCTACGGCGGCCAACTGGTGGGTGTTTATTGGTTAGGTGTCTATGAGGGCTCTTATTGGGGCAATATGCAGGCGGCGGTGGACTTTAATCAGGATGTGCTTAATGGCATTATCAAATCCTTGGTATTTGGCTGGATGATTAGCTGGATCGCCGTATTTCAGGGTTATCGAGCAGAGCCCTCGGCGGGAGGAATTGGGGCGGCGACAACCCGGACGGTGGTTTATTCCTCACTGGTGGTTTTAGCCTTGGACTTTGTGTTGACGGCGGTGATGTTCGGGGGGTAGTGGTTATGCGGATGAGAAATATTGAACTTGCGGTGGGCGCTTTTATACTGTTGGGCGTGTTGGCGCTGGCAGTATTGGCCTTTCAGGTTAGTGGCTTCAGTCACAGTCAGCAGCGTAAGAGCTACACCCTGACGGCGCGTTTTGATAATATCTCCGGATTAACGGCGCGGGCGAAGGTGTCTTCAGCGGGGGTTGTTATCGGTAATGTGACCGATATTCGCCTGGATGCAGAGGATTATCTGGCGGTGGTAACCATGTCGATAGATGCGGATGTGAATTTTCTGACCCTTGATAGTATTGCCTCGATACAAACGGCTGGTGTATTGGGTGAAAAATATATCGGTATTTCTATCGGTGGTGATGAAGAGTTGCTGAGCGATGGTGATGAAATAGATGATACGGCTTCGGCCATTGTTTTAGAGGAGCTTATCGGCAAGGCGATGGCTTCTTTTAGCAAATAATTTTTAGCAAATAGTTGCGTCAAGGAGAGTTGGTAATGCGACATATGATACAGGGTTACCTGTTAATTATTGGTTTGGTGATGGCGCTGGCGGTGCAGGCAGCACAAGCGTCGGTGGATCGAGTGGCAACACCGCATCAATTGATTGAAAATACCGTTGATGAGCTGGTTCGTATTATTACTCAGGCGAAGACGTATTTTGAAAAGGATCCGGAGCGCTTTTACGGTGAGATAGAGCGGGTGGTTGATCCGCTGATCGATTTCCCTGCCTTTTCCCGTAGCGTGATGGGAAAGTATGCCAGTAAAAAAAGATATAATGCGCTTAAAACGGCAGAAGAAAAGGAGAAGTTTCTTGCGCAACTTGATCGCTTTAGTGCCACCTTTAAGCAAGGTCTGGTGAAAACCTACGGTAAAGGATTACTCACCTTTGATGGTCAGGAAATAGAAGTTCGCCCACCTTTGGTCAGCGATGCAGCAAAAATCGAGCAGGGGAAAAGTGTTATCGTGACTCAACTTATTCACGGTTCGGCAGAGCGGCCCTATGTGGTGAAATTTAAAATGCGCCCGGATCGGCAGCAGCAGTGGAAATTACGCAATGTAACCATTGAGTCAATCAATATTGGCAAGGTTTATCGCAGCCAGTTTGAGGCGGCGATGAAAAAACATGATGGCGATGTTGATAAGGTTATCGATAACTGGATAGTGACGCCCCAGGATATTACCGGCAAGAAAAGCTCTTGATGAAGGCCTGGCTGGAATGTGATTCACCGCAACTGGCCTGTGTCAGTGGTGATTTGAGTTTTGATTCCGTGCGGGCTGTTGAGCGTCAGGGGCTTCAGTTTTTTCAGCAGGATGCAGTCTGCTGTACCATTGATTTTGCCAGTGTGACCTATAGTGATAGTGCGGGCATTGCCCTGTTGTTGGCTTGGTTACGGCAAGCGCGTGCGCACCATAAGGATATTCGCTTTACCGGTCTGCCGGATAATATGCTGGCCTTGCTGAAGTTATCCGATCTGGATACTGTTATCCCCCTGGAATTCAGCTAAACAAGGGATCGACCTCGCCATTTGTCAGTGTTTTAAATACAATAGCCCGTTTTTGGCGAGCACTTAGCCAACCCTTGAACCAATATCACCTACAGGCAATATTATGGGTACCGATGAATTAAAGCAGATTTTGGAAAGCAGGCTGGACGATTGTGAAGTTCAGGTTACCGGTGATGGCAATCATTTTGACCTTGTTGTTATTGGTGATGTTTTCGAGGGAATGCGCGCGGTAAAAAAACAGCAGTTGGTTTACGCCACGATCAATGAGGAAATCGCCAGCGGCAGTGTTCATGCAGTGAATATGAAAATCTTCACTAAAGTCGAATGGGCAGCACAAGCGTAAATTAGCCTGCGGGTTTTGATTTAATCATATTTTATTATAACTGTTGTTGGGGAAATTAATGGATAAGCTGTTAATCAAAGGTGGCGTAACGCTGGATGGAGAGATTCGTATCTCCGGTGCAAAAAATGCTGCATTACCGATATTGGCAGCCACCTTGTTGAGTGATGAGCCAGTCAAGATTGGTAA
>JAUXDF010000253.1 GCA_030618505.1 Spongiibacteraceae bacterium
CCTGGCCAACGCAAATCTAGCTCCTAGGCCTTTTCAAGGCCTTTAAGTCGCAAGATTTGCGTTGGCCAGGATCTCTTTGTCCAGTTTCTGGATGGGCACTAATTAAATCAGACTCATGCAAACAACTCTTTAACCAATAGTATTTGCCTGAAGAAATTTTCTTCGTGTCTCTTTTCCTCAACCAATTAAGTAGCTGTTTAAAGGTGCGGAAGCTTAGGCCTGCAAGATTTCCGGTAACTACTGGGAGAGCTACCGTAGAAGCGCCGAAAACGGCGGGTAAAATAGAGTTGATCGGGGTAACCCACACGACCGGCAATCTCTGCAATTGATAGGTCGGTAAATTGCAAAAGATCGCTCGCTTTTTCCATTCGCACGGTGTCTCGCCAGCTAATCAGACTCGTCCCCATCTGTGCGCGAAACAAGCTACTTAGATGAGAAATGGAAACGTCCACCATCGCAGCAAGCTCTTCAATTGAGATTGTTTCGTCGATATGTTGCAGCAAATGATTGGCGACACGCGTAACCCGACTATCTCCTTTATCATCCGCAGCAGGTGCTACTTTCTTAATACGAATCAGCACACTTTCTAGCAAATTGTAGGCAAGCCGTTCTTCCGTAGTATCGGATAATGACAATGTACTGATCATTTCCGTTAAACACGACTTCAATACCTCGGCCAAAGGCGACGCCAGCTCGATTACATAGGGTACTGAAAAGGGCTGGGCCCAATCCACTAATTCCACCCACTCAGGACGACACTTGAAATAGCACCAGTAACTCGTCCAGACCTCCTCGTCGGGATAACGCTCAAGCCGACATTCACAGGAGGGTGGCACCAGCACAAAGCTATTGGGTAAAATCGTAGTGCTCTTAGCTCCCGTTGTCAGAAGAGCACGGCCATCTACGGTGAAATAAAAAGTGTAATATTCAATAGCCACCGGATGTTCAATGGCAAAATCCGTAACACTGTTTCGCACATAACTGTTACGAGCACAAATAATGGCACTGGGTAAAAAGGGATTGTGATGAAAGACCCTTAAGCAGTGCCGAACAAAACCGCATGCACTGGCCTCCGAGTCAGGATAACCATTCTTATCAAACCGCTCGGCCCAAACTTGATGGATCCCGACAAAGCGGTCGAGCTCCTGGAATGCGCAGGTAAACATATCCAGCGACGCCTGTTGAATGCGATCCGGCTGCTGCCATGCGTGTAGCGTGAATTGACCCCAAAAAGGCAGAATTTTAGCGACTGCCGTTAACGAGGGCGTCTCCCCCTTCAGCATCCGATAGGTAATATGAGCGCACTCCATTAAATCAGAGTTCATAGAATAATCCATATCATATTCGATTATTGTGTATAGGCTAGTACTGCCATCTGGGCTAAGATCGCATAAAATATTCGTAAATTGCAAGAGCAACAATAAGATAAAGCTATAACTACAAATGCAATACCCAAATAATCCATATCCATCCTGGCTTCCAAGGAGATAAACATGCGATTCAAAGCCATACATCCCATCGTTACTTTTAGTATATTAATAATCTGCAACCTTCTGCTTGGCGCTTGCTCTGATCATGATAATGATGACCTGCAATCATCACTACAGTGGCAACAAACCGATGTCGTTAAAACCAATAGCGGCTCGGTGGAAGCGACTGAGGGAGAAGACAACACCTTAGTCTGGAAAGCAATTCCCTATGCAGAACCTCCGGTAGGCGCATTGCGATGGAAGGCTCCTCAAGCAGCGAAACCCTGGGCCGGTATTCGTGCCGAAACAGACTTTCCCGACGTCTGCTCACAGCTGGACTTTACCGGCAGTGGCGCAGTGGTAGGCGGTGAAGATTGCCTATACTTAAACATCTGGCGACCCGACAGCCCTGAGAAAAATTTACCCGTCTATGTATGGCTCCACGGCGGCGGCAATTCCATCGGTGGGGGCGCACAGACCGAGGGCTACTACGGTCACAGCGTTGCAAATCGCTCGAATATGGTATTTGTATCGTTGAATTGGCGCCTAGGGCCCTTGGGCTGGCATGCCCACCCTGCTTTGCGCAGCGGTGATGATCCACTCAGTGATTCAGGTAATTTCGGCACTCTGGACATAATACAATCTCTGCAATGGATTCAAGACAATATAGAAGCATTTGGCGGTGACCCCGACAATGTAACAATTACCGGAGAATCAGCAGGTGCCATGAATGTCATGTCGCTGTTAATTTCTCCCCTTGCTGAAGGTTTATTTCACAAGGCTATCTCGCAGAGTGGTGGGGACATATCTCAGACCATGGCGCAGGCGGAGCTCAGCGCTAATGAGATGTTAGCCAAAATGCGAGTTAACGACGGTTTGGCCGCTAACCTTGAAGAAGCTGCTCAGCAGTTGACCGAACTCAGTAATGATGAAATCGAAAATTACCTGAGGAATGCAGAAACAGAACAACTATTGGCAGGTTATGACACCTTGGCTTTCGGTATGCTCAGCTTGCCAACAATATTCCGTGATGGTGAAGTGGTTTCTGCCAGCGGTTTGCAAACTTACCAAGACGGAGGATACCTAAACAAGGTGCCGACTATTTTGGGCAGTAATCGCGATGAAACCAAACTTTTTCTATTTACAGAATCTGCCTTTACTATTGATGGTGAATTTGATGAACCCTTTTTCAGTGCAGTCAGTCGCCTCAGCAGCGATAGCTATAAGGTAAATGCCGTTGACAATCCCGCTCGTGCATTGGCAACTTACCCGGATCACCCAGGCATCTACGCTTACGAATTTTTGTGGGGAGCAGCTATCGGCGACAAACCCAGCCCGCTACCTGGCAACTTTCCATTAATGTTGGGTGCCTGCCATTCACTGGATGTGCCCTTTTTCTTTAATAGTGATAACTTTAACGAAATAATGAGTAGCTGGGTGTTTACTGAAGAAAACCGTGCGGGCCGAAAGGCGCTGACATCTGCAATGATGCGTTATGCCGCCGCGCTAGCTTACAACGGCAATCCCAATGAGAACATCGAAGATTTACCACACTGGAAAGCCTGGACCGAGAACCAGCCGCAGGTAATTATGTGGGATAGTAATGGAGATGAATTTGCGATATCCATGTCGAGTTCTGAAATGACCTTCGAAGACGTACGACAGCGCTTGCAAGACAGCGTCAGCACCGAGATATTTTCTCGATCACTGGAGTTCATAGAAAATGACGTAGTAACTAGCGCTTTTGCTGGATCACAAAACCTGTTGCAGGATTAGCTGTCCTGTAACCGGTTTATTCAGGATTTTTTGATATTCATTTTTAACTGCTCATTCAAAGGGAGTTAAATGACCAACATCAATAGGATGAGCATTTGGCATACAGTAAGTCTCGACCTGGAGGCCGCATTTTCTTACACTGTCACTACTATAAATTGAATGGTCATTGTCAGGGAGTTAAACAGCATGCGGCGGGTGATTTTTAACCAAAAAGGCGGTGTAGGAAAATCCAGTATTACCTGTAACCTGGCGGCCATCAGCGCCGCAGAGGGCCACAAAACACTGGTAGTTGACCTGGATGTGCAGGGTAATTCCAGTCTCTACCTCGGGCTCAACACGCATGAAACCTCCGAAAGTGAACTAGAAGACTCCATTGCCGGTCTGTTTAAGCAATCAACCGGAGGCTGGTTTGCCGCCAAAAAAGAAGCTGAAGAGTTCGTTTGGGAAACCGGTTTCGACAACCTATTCCTGATGCCCTCCAGTCCAGCCCTCGAACATATGGAAAAGGAACTGGAAAGTCGTTATAAAATCTACAAGCTCAGAGACGCTCTTGATGATCTCAGCAAAGAATTTGACCGGATCTATATCGACACTCCCCCCAACTTTAATTTTTACAGCAAATCAGCTCTGATCGCCGCTCAAAGCACACTTATCCCCTTTGATTGCGACACTTTCTCCAAACAAGCGCTGTACAACCTGTTAAACAACCTTATTGAGCTAAAAGAAGATCACAACCCAAACCTGCAAGTTGAAGGCATTGTCGTCAACCAGTTCAATAGTCAGGCAAACTTGCCCAGAGAACTCATTGCAGAACTGGAGGAAGAACAACTTCCCGTACTGCGCAATTTCCTTTCAAGTTCGGTTAAAATGAAGGAGTCCCATCGCGCACAAAAACCACTCATTCACTTTGCCCCAAACCATAAACTCACTCAACAGTTTGTTGATCTTTATCGCTTGATTGAAAAGATAGAGACACCGGCAGAGGAGCTTGGCTAATAATCAGGGCCTTGCAAACCCTAACATTGGGCTTCCATATAATGATGGTCAGAAACAGCAGGCAGAGAGGGCCGGTTGTAACGAAAAACCCGCGTCTCCACCGCTTTAAAGCCCAAGCGTTGATATAACCTTTCGGCATCGGGGTTTTTCTCTGATACATCTAAAGAGAGAGACTGTAGCTGCGCATTTTTGGCCTGCGTTTGGGCGTAAGCAATCAGTGCCTGACCTATACCTTGGCCTCGCCGCGCAACATCTACTCCCAAATGCCCAACATAATAGCAACCTCTTCTAGGTGGCCTGATTAAGGTTTCCATCAACAGCCCGCGATACATTACCTGCACACCAGTAAACACACCATAATAAGCGGTAATCGCTTTTATATTGCCCAGTGTCAGTCTGAAGAAATTTGCAGCTGTATAATTCACCATGCTACCGACAATACTGTCATCAAGCTCAGCCACACAATGACAACGGTGGCTAAATGCACCATAGTTTCGCTTAAAAGCGTATTTCAGAAAACCCTTTGCCTGTCCCTCATAATCCGCGGAAAAAACATATTCAAACGCAGCTGGCCCTGAGCTATAGGTAAAAGGAATTACCTGCTTGGCGTCACCTGGCAGGGCTTTTCGAATTTGCATCAGATATCACCCGAATGTTATCCAGAACTTCACTATTTGAACCGAAATAGTAGCACATTGGCAAAGCCCATCAGCAGCGTACAGATTGATTAATTTCGTATATAATCCGCGCCGCTAACCACCAATTGAAATAAAAGCGAAATACAACATGCATGGCATTACCCTTCCCCACTACTGCCGAATGTTTCTGGCAGCCATATTAAGCACCCTGATGACAACATACTGCCTTGCCATTACAAATGAAGACGAACGGATCAAGCCGAGAAACAAGGCGAAATAAGCCCTCTCGAGTTCTGTGCAAGTCCGGGGACAACTGCTATTATCTCGGTT
>JAUXDF010000424.1 GCA_030618505.1 Spongiibacteraceae bacterium
GTAGGGTGCGGCCCCCGCACCAATATTAAGCCCAATGGTGCGGGGCATCAGTCAAATTTAAAGTACACAAGTCTCCATATTTTGAGCTTTAAAAAAGGCCTCATGTTGCTCTCGAGAAGCGGCATTTGTTAGCACTGCAATACTGGCGTTCTCGGGTTTTAAATAACTGGCGCTGACCCGCTTGAGATCGTCCAGTGAGACCTTGAGAATAGCAGCGCGAAAACCCTGTCTCTCCTTGGCGGTACGACCAAAGAGTTCACTGTGAAAGGCCTGTTTGGCTTCGCCGGCCGGGGAGCTTGGTTTGTCGATGCTACTGACGACACCCAGAACGGCTTCTTCCAGTTGCTGTTCGCTATGGTCTTCATTGAGCATCCACTGGATTGACTGATCAAAATCCTCCAGTGTTTCAACCATCCTGGGGTCTCGATAGGAGTAAAAACGGAAGGCTGAAATAGTTGAGTCCTGGGAGGCGCCTCCACCATAAGCTCCGCCTTGTTCGCGAATGCTGCGATGCAGATAACCGTTACGTAAAAAACCACCCAGTACGGTCAGTGCGGCCGCATCAGGATGCTTCATGGGAACAGTGGGGTAGGCTTTGGCGCAGAAATTAACCTGGGTATTGGTTTCCCAGACCTGACGTACCTGTTGGCGGATTTTCTCTGGTGCAAATGGTTTTGATGCCATGCTGTTGATTGTGCTATCGGCCCAGCTTTGTTTGATGGTATCGATCAATTCAGCTTTTCTTTCGGCCTCAGCAACCAGCAAAATTCTGCGTGGTGCAGCGATAATCAGCTGATGAATTTCCTTAAGCTTGTCGGTCAGTTGTTGCAGTCCTTGCGGCTCTTCCAGGCTTGCATCAAGTACTTTTATAGTCTGTATGCCTTCGAGACCAGAAAGGCGGTGACTTAAAGCGGCGGTGGGGCTCATGCCGCTGCTAGCAGCGAGCATCGCCAAACCGTGGCCATTACCGGTAACACTTTGTTCGCGTCGCGCGCGTATCTGGGCAACGATTTCACGGATTCTGGCTAATTCGTCAAAGCGGACATTTTCCAGGGTGTCGTGTAACAGTTGTGTGGATTCTCCGTGCTTGCGGTGCAGTGCTTTGCAGGAGATTACCATGTAGCCGCTGACTTCCTGCTCGTCATCAATTTTACCGCGTGAGCTGGAGTAGGCGCTGATGCCACCGCAGACCGCCGATTGTCGATTTTGGGTAGCCAGATAGTCATCTTCACCGAGCCCGACTTCCGTCAGGCAGTGGGTATAGTAGGGCAGGCAGTCGAGTAGTTCGGGGCTTAGCTGTGGCAGATCAATAATAATCTGCTGGTAGACAATGCCATTGGTTCCCTGGGCGTAAAAGCTGATGGGCAGCACGCCGCCATTTTCTGTATCACCCGTGGGGATATGCAAATCAGCGGGTACATCTTCCAGGGTTACCTTGGGTAGAATAGTTTCGTCATCCTCCTGTACCTGGCGCTCAGCCAGTGCCTGGCTCTGGGTGATGATTTGTTGTTTTTCTTCTTCGCTGAATGCAGCCTTGATGCTTGCTAGCTGTTGCGCTTCGGCGGCATCCCGGCTGGCGGCTAAGTCGCTGTTGGGCGTCAGAGTGAGGCGAACACGGTGTTTGTTGTTAATTAGCAGTTCGCGGATTTTGTTTTTAATAAACTCGGGGTCTTTGATTTGCTCTCTGAGTTTGTCCAGCACCGGATCGAGATTTAACAGCGCAATAGGGTCGCCTCTATGCGTCGCACTCGGTATCGCGGCCATAATTAACTGCAGGCCAAAGGGGTAGCCGTCACCGCCAATTTCACGTTGGCTTAACTCCAGTTGATGTAAAATGGCTTCTATATGCTCCTGCGGGATGCCTTCCTCGGCCACCGTTTCCAGCGTTGACATTATCATATCTTCAAAAGCATCGGCGCACTCGGCTTCACTGCCCTCGAGTCCACAGACAAAAACCAGCTCACGATTAGAGTCCTCAAGTCCGCAAAGCGGGGAGGGTGAGCTGCCAAGGTCAGTGGTTTCCAGCTCCTTTTGCAGCGGCGAGGCGCTGTTATCTAGCAATACGCTGGAGACCAGTTGGGCGGTGAGGGTATCCTCAAGGTTGGTGCTTTTACCTAGCAGCCAGCCCATTACCAGGTGGGTTTTATTTTCAATGCCGCTGGCTTCGTTATAGGCGTAGCTTTCTTCAACACGCAGTGGTGCGTAGTAGCGTTTTTCATCATCCACGCTGATTTGCTTGTTCAGGGGTTCAAAGCGTGCGAGGGCAAGTTCTTCAAACTGCTTGTGGTGCTCAATGGCGGCAATATCACCATAGGTCATAAAAATGGCATTGCTGGGGTGATAGTGAGTTTGGTAGAAGGATTTTAGCTGCTGGTAGCTCAGGTCCGGGATATGTTCGGGGTCACCACCGCTGTTGTAGTGATAGGTAGTATTCGGGTAGAGGTATTTGCATAGCGTTTGCCACAGCGTTGAGGGAACCGAGCTCATGGCTCCTTTCATTTCATTAAAAACAACCCCCTTATAGACCAGCTCGGAATCACTGTTATCAGTTTCTGCAAATTCCATGCGATGGCCTTCCTGGGCGAAATCCAGCGGGTCCAGGCGGGAGAAGAATACAGCATCCAGATAGACGCCGAGCAGGTTGTCAAAATCCTTGCGATTCTGGCTGGCAAAGGGATAAGCCGTCCAGTCATTGCTGGTAAAGGCGTTCATAAAAGTGTTTAGCGAGCGGCGGATCATCATAAAAAACGGATCACGCACGGGGTAGCGCTCGCTACCACAGAGGGCGGTATGCTCGAGTATATGGGCAACGCCGGTGGAATCTTCCGGTAGTGTGCGCAGAGCCACCAGAAACACATTCTCTTCGTTATCGGCTTTTAAGTGATAGTGAAGCGCTCCGGTTTTTATATGCTGATATTCTTCAATAACAATGTTCAGTGATTCTATTGCTTCACTGCGTTGCCACTGAAATGCAGGGTGAATCTCACTTGGTTTAACTGCTTCCATTATCGCTCGCTTTTCTTTGTATGCACTGTGTAGGGGGCTTATTAATTAAGCATGGCTGTTTTGTGTAGGGTGCGCCCCGCGCACCGTCAGGCGCTTGATTTTAGAGGCAGTGGTGCGGGAGCCG